>JBEEHZ010000001.1:0-7580 GCA_041167705.1 Verrucomicrobiota bacterium
CAAACCAGCGCGCACGACGCGTTGAATGGATACGTCCCGTGCGGGATGTCGTTGCAGGATGCGCTCGCTCTGCGCGTGAACAATCCGGATGAGTACATCGAGAAGTCGATGCGCTCGATGGCCCGGCATGTCGAAGCGATGCTCGACTTAAAGAAAAAAGGCGCGGTGACGTTCGATTACGGAAATAACATTCGGGCGCAGGCGAAAAAGGCAGGCGTCGCGAACGCGTTCGATATTCCCGGCTTCGTTCCCGAATACATTCGCCCGCTTTTTTGTGAAGGGCGCGGCCCGTTTCGCTGGGTGGCATTGAGCGGCGAACCCGAAGACATCGCGCGCACTGACAAGCTCGCGCTCGAATTATTTCCCAAAAACCAAACGCTCGCGCGCTGGATAAAACTCGCGAAGGAACGAATCCATTTCCAAGGATTACCTGCGCGGATTTGCTGGCTCGGTTACGGTGAACGGGCCGAGTTCGGTATGGCCATGAACGAGCTGGTCAAACGCGGCGAAATCAAAGCGCCGATCGTGATCGGGCGCGATCATCTCGACGCTGGTTCGGTTGCGTCGCCGAATCGCGAAACCGAAGGAATGATCGATGGTAGCGACGCGATCGCCGATTGGCCATTGCTGAACGCGCTCGTTAACACGGCGGCCGGTGCATCATGGATTTCGATTCACAACGGTGGTGGTGTTGGCATCGGTTACTCCCAACACGCTGGAATCGTCGTTGTCGCCGACGGCAGCGAAAACTCGAAGCGGAGATTGGAGCGCGTTCTCACCAGCGACCCGGGAATGGGTGTGCTGCGCCACGTTGATGCCGGTTATTCGCGCGCGATCGATTTCGCGGCGAAACACAAGATCGCCATCCCGATGCAACCGAAGCCGCGCGATTCAGCATGCAAAAACTGATCGAGTGCGTGCCGAATTTTTCGGAAGGACGCGATGAGGATGTGATTCGACAGATCGCCGACGCGATCAAGTCGACTGAGGGCGTTTCGTTGCTCGATGTCGATCCTGGCGCGACAACGAATCGGACGGTAGTCACTTTTGTCGGCAGTCCAGAAGCCGCGGTCGAAGCCGCTTTCCGCGGAATCAAGAAAGCGTCGGAATTGATCGACATGCGTAAACACAAAGGTGCGCACCCGCGGATGGGCGCAACCGACGTGTGTCCGTTTATTCCGGTGAGCAACGTCACTTGGGAGGAAGCGATCGCGTGCGCGCAGAAACTGGGAAAGCGCGTCGGCGAAGAATTAGATATCCCGGTCTATCTCTACGAGAAGGCCGCCAAAGAAAAGTCGCGATCGAATCTCGCGGTCATTCGCGCGGGTGAATATGAAGGGCTCGCCGAAAAAATCAAAAAGCCTGAATGGAAACCGGACTTTGGTCCGGCCAAGTTAAACGAGAAAGCGGGCGCGACCGCGATCGGCGCACGAGAATTTCTCGTAGCTTACAACGCCAACCTGAACACGAAATCGGTCCGGCGCGCCAATTCGGTCGCGTTTGATGTTCGCGAGCAGGGTCGGTTCAAGACGGAAGATGGTACGCCTTCGGGAAAAAGGATTCTCGACGCGAAGGGTGAGCCTGTTCGTGTTCCAGGAATGTTGAAGCACGTCAAGGCGATCGGTTGGTTCGTGAAAGAATATGGGATCGCACAAGTTTCGATGAACCTGACCAACATCGAGGAAACGCCGTTGCACGCGGCGTTCGATGGTTGCTTCGAAGCGGCGAGCAAACGCGGCCTCCGTGTCACCGGCTCGGAAATTGTCGGCATGGTCCCGAAAAAATGTCTCACCGACGCCGGCCGTTATTTTTTGCGCAAACAGAAATGGTCGGAAGGTGCTTCAGAGGAGGAATTGATCGACATCGCAATCCGCTCAATGGGCTTGAGCGAATTGAAACGTTTCGATCCCAAAGAAAAAGTGATTGAATTAAAGATTGAATCGGATTCGAAATCGCTTGTGAAAATGAATTTACTCGAATTTTGCAACGAAACGGCGAGCGATTCGCCCGCGCCGGGGGGCGGTTCGGTCGCGGCACTGATGGGCGCGCTCGGAGCGTCGCTCGGTGGAATGGTCGCCAATCTCTCCGCCGGCAAGCGCGGCTGGGACGATACACTCGAATATTTCAGCCAGTGGGCGGTGAAAGCGCAGCAGCTCAAAGACGAACTGCTCGTATTGGTGGACGAAGACACCGCGGCTTTCAACAAAGTGATGGACGCCTTCGCGCTGCCGAAGCAATCCGCAGATGAAAAGACCGTGCGTGCAGGCGCGATTGAATCGGCGACGAAGTACGCGGCGGAGATTCCGTTGAAAGTGATGGAGACCGCATCGAAATCCTACGAGCTGCTGGCGGAAATGGCGGCAAAGGGGAACCCTAACTCGATTTCGGATGTCGGTGTTGGTATTTGCGCGACGCGTGCCGGCATCGACGGAGCGGCATTGAATGTTCGAATCAATCTGGCGGCGTTGAAGGATGAAAAATTTAAGTCTGATCTTCAGAAGAAAGTTCACAAGCTGCAGACAGATTCAGAGTCCGAGTTTAAGAGGATCGATCAGATCGTGCAGAGCAAATTGACTTGAAGTCTCTCGCTCTTCTTCACGCATCGCAGCTGGTCACGTTGGCGGGTCCGAAACGTCCGCGCGTTGGCAATGAATTGTCCGAGCTCGGAATTATTCGCGATGGCGGAATCCTGATTCGCGACGGCAAGATCGACATCGTCGCACCGAGTGACAACATCGAGAAGAAAGCGGGCGGAGCGGAGATTGTCGATCTTGGCGGGCGACTTGTGCTTCCGGGATTCGTCGATCCGCACACTCATTTGGTTTTTGCGGGAAGTCGCTTAGACGATTTCGAGCGTCGCGTGCGTGGCGAAAGTTACGAGCAAATCGCGAAAGCCGGCGGCGGAATTTGGTCAACGGTCGAAAAAACACGCGCCGCCAGCGAGGCCGATCTTTTCGCGCAGGCGAGAAAGCATGCGGAATGGTTTTTGAGATGCGGCACGACAACTGTCGAAGCGAAGTCGGGCTACGGGCTAACGCTCGAGGATGAATTGAAGATTCTGCGCGTAATGCGCCAACTCAACGAAGAGGCGCGACTGGAGATTGTTCCGACGTTTCTCGGCGCGCACGCGGTGCCGCGTGACAGTTCCGCTGGCGAGTATCTCGATCTTGTGATCAACGAAATGCTGCCGCGCATTGCGTCGGAACAGCTGGCGGAGTTCTGCGACGTGTTTTGCGAGCGCGGCTATTTCGACATCGAACAGTCACGGAAAATTCTCTCTGCAGCAACGAAGCTTGGACTCAAACTTCGCGGCCATGTCGATCAGTTGACGAATTCGGGTGGCGCGAAATTGATGGCAGATCTCGGCGCGACAACGGCGGATCATTTGGAGAAGACAGGCGGGGAGGGAATCGCGGCGTTAAAAGCTGCGAATGTGCAGCCGGTTTTGCTGCCCGGCTCGGTTTACGCACTTGGATCGACATCGTACCCTCGCGCTCGCGAAATGATTGAAGCCGGGCTCGCAATCGTGCTTGCGACCGATTTCAATCCGGGCTCGTCGCCGACTCCCTCGATGCCGATGATTCTGTCTCTGGCGTGCACGCAAATGAAAATGTCGCCGGCAGAAGCGATCACAGCAGCGACGATCAATGCGGCGTATTCATTAAACCGCGGCGAGAAGATCGGGTCGTTGGAGCCGGGCAAGCTAGCGAACGTCGCGGTGTTCGATTGCGAAGATTATCGCGAGCTAGCTTATTGGTTCGGATTTCCGCAAACGCACGCGATTTACGTGCGCGGCAAAAGAGTCCGCTAAACACGCCAAAGGCCGCTAAATTTAGCGAATCTTTCGCGTCATTTCGCGTATTTGGCGGATAAAAATAAATGCGGCACTCACAGAGCGCCGCTACAGTAAGTGTGATGAAAGTTCAGGTAGAAAAAAAACCGGAATCCGTTTCGACGCTCAAGATCGAATTGCCGCCGGACGAGGTTTCGAAGGAATGGGACACGATTGCCAATAGCTTTGTGCGGTTTGCCAAGATTCCCGGTTATCGACCGGGCAAAGCGCCGCGCGCGGTGATCGACAAACGCTTCCGGAAGGAAATTCAGGACGAGGTCACTAAGAAGCTCGTCGCGAAAAGTTATCGGGAGGCGATCGAACAGAAAAACTTGCGGGTCGCATCGCTGACGAACTTAGAAGAGGTCCACTTCGGCGAAGACAAATCGATGCGGTTCCAAGCCACGGTTGTGACCGCACCGGAGTTTAAACTGCCCAACTACAAAAGTATTTCGGTCGAATTGCCGGCTACGAAAGTAACGGAAGCAGAGATCGACGCGACGCTGGAACGTTTACGCGATCAAACTGCGGACTTTGTCGATGTTCCTGAGCGCGCCGCGCAGATGGGAGATTTTGTGGTGATTGATTTCGAGGGAACGATTGACGGCAAACCGATCAGCGAAGTTGCGCCACAGGCGAGCAAGAATATGCACGGGGGAAAAAAATTCTGGCTGCATTTGGCAGCGGACAATTTTTTGCCGAAATTCTGCGAGCAGATCGTGGACCAAAAGCGGGAGGAAACGCGGACGGTGACTGTCGATCTTCCGGCGGATTTTCTGGTCAAAGAATTGGCCGGCAAACAGGCCAGCTACACGGTCACGCTGGGGGAGATTAAGGAGAAGGTGCTGCCGGCAGTCGACGATGCGTTTGCGAACAAATTGCTTCCTGGAAAATCACTGGCGGATCTTCGGCACACGATCGAGCACGATCTGGAGCATGAAAAAGAACACGAGTTCGAGCGAGCGAAGGAAACGCAGATTGTAAAATACCTCCACGAAAAGATTCAGTTCGATCTGCCGCCGAGCTTGCTTCGGAACGAGACCAAGCGGGCGTTGGCTGAATTAGTTCAGCGAAATCGGGCGCGCGGAATTCCCGACGAAATGCTGAAGGACAAGGAAAAGGAATTGATCGAAACGGCGGCAAACGTGGCGGCTCACCGATTGAAAACGAATTTCATTCTGGAGCGAATCGCCGAGCAGGAAAAGATCGAAGTCAGTCGGGAAGATGTCGATCTTCGGATCCGGCAGGAGGCGCAGCACTACAACATTTCCAGCGATAAAATGCGAAAGGAACTCGAAGAACACGATGGACTTAACGCTCTCGCGGAACAGATTCTGCTCGGTAAGACTCTTGATTTCCTAAAGGCGAATGTTAGCGTCCAGCCGGTTTCAGAAGAACAAACTGCGAAGAAATGAGTGAACTTAAAGAGAATCGGTCGCAATCGGTGCTAGTGCCGATGGTAGTAGAACAGACTGGTCGCGGCGAGCGCAGTTACGATATTTATTCGCGGTTGCTCAAGGACCGCATCGTTTTCATCGGCACGCCGATCGATGATCACATCGCGAATCTCGTGATCGCGCAGTTGCTCTTTCTACAGATGGAGGATTCAAAGAAGGACATCAACATCTACATCAATTCGCCCGGAGGCAATGTGACGTCCGGCCTCGCCGTTTACGACACGATGCAATTTCTGACCTGCGACGTGACAACGTATTGCCTCGGCATGGCTGCGAGCATGGCGGCGGTTCTGCTTTGTTCCGGAACAAAGGGCAAACGATTCGCACTCCCCAATTCGGACATCATGATTCATCAGGTCTCGGGCGGCGCGCAAGGTGCGGCCAGCGATGTCGAGCGTCAGGTTGATTACATGTTCAAATTGAAGAAGCGATTGATCAGAATCATTTCGCTGCACACTGGCAAACCCGAGGAGCAGGTGCGGCTCGATTCAGACCGCGATTATTACATGTCAGCGGCGGAGGCGAAGACCTACGGATTGGTCGACGAAGTGATCAAGTCTCGCAAGGAAGTGAAAGGCCTCGACGGCGCCCCCGCGGGTGACCAGTCAGAACGCGGCTCAGGGCGGAAGTCGGAGGAATAGAAGCTGCTTTTTTAAGGGCAAATATGGCGCGCGCGACGAACCTCACGATGTGCTCGTTCTGTGGCAAGAGCCACGCCGAAGTGCGCAAGTTGATCGCCGGTCCGGGCGTTTATATTTGTGACAGTTGCATCAACGTCTGCAAAAGCATTCTCGACAAAGAACTGAACGAAGACGCGCGACGGCAGTCTTCCAACATTCGCGTTCCGAAACCGCAGGAAATCCGCCGGATGCTCGATCAGTATGTGATCGGTCAGGACGTCGCCAAGAAAACGCTTTCGGTGGCGGTGCACAATCATTTCAAGCGGGTGATGCAAGCTGCTCCGTCGACCGATACCTCGGCGGCGTTTCAACCAGATCCGTTGGCGGAAGTTGAAATTGAGAAGAGCAACATTCTTTTAATTGGACCGACTGGCTCAGGCAAAACATTGCTGGCCAAAACGCTGGCGCGGGTTCTCGATGTTCCATTTTGCATCGCTGACGCGACCACGCTCACGGAGGCGGGCTACGTCGGCGAAGATGTCGAGAACATCATTTTGCGGCTCTTGCAGAACGCGGATTACGACGTCAAGAAAGCGGAGATTGGAATCGTTTATATCGACGAGATCGACAAGATCGGCCGCAAGACCGACAATGTCTCGATTACGCGCGACGTCTCGGGTGAAGGCGTGCAGCAGGCGTTACTGAAAATTCTTGAAGGCAGCACCTGCAACGTCCCGCCGCAAGGAGGCCGCAAACATCCGCACCAGGAATACATTCAGGTCAACACCGAGAAGATCTTGTTCATCTGCGGCGGCGCGTTCATCGGTTTGGACAAAATCGTTCAGAAACGCATCGGCCAAAAAGTGATGGGCTTCGGAGGTCCAACGCTCGAAGTCGAAGAGGCGGCGCGGAAACAGGCGATCCGGCACGTCGAGCCGGAAGATTTGCTGTCATTCGGAATGATTCCAGAATTTATCGGCCGCTTGCCGGTGGTCAGTTCGCTCGACGCGCTCACGGAAGAAGAGATGGTCGCGATCCTGACCGAGACAAAGAACGCGATGATCAAGCAATACACCAAGCTCTTCTCAATGGAAGGCGTGCGCCTGACTGTGACCAAAGACGCTTTGCGTGCTCTTGCCGCGCAGTCAGTAACAAAGGGAACCGGCGCCCGCGCGCTGCGTTCGATGCTCGAGCGAATCATGCTCGACATCATGTACGACGTGCCGAGTCGGGAAGATATCGCCGAAGTCACGATCAATCGCGCAGTGGTTGATGGCAAAAAGCTTCCGTTGATTCGCAAGAAGCAGGACAAAGACGCCGCCTGATTTCGGCAGAAAACGCCGAACGTTCAACGCCCTACGCTGAACGCCGAATTACGGAGAGGCTTCTTCTGACTTCAACATTGGACGTTGGGCGTTGGGCGTTCGACGTTCTCTTCTCATGAGAGCGGTCCTTCTCAATACCGGCACCGAGCTTTTGGCGGGCGACGTCCACGACACGCATCTGGCATTCATCGCGCGGGAAATGTTTTCGCTTGGATTGCGGATTGAAGAACGAAGAACGGTCGCTGATGGCGCTGCGATTGGTGAAACGGTCAAGGAATTGTTCTGTCGCGGGGAAATTATTTTCGTTACGGGCGGACTCGGTCCGACGAGCGATGATATCACGCGC
>JBEEHZ010000002.1:0-2629 GCA_041167705.1 Verrucomicrobiota bacterium
TGGTGGATCGACAATCTCACCGGTAGCGAGGTACGCTTTCGTTTCGCGAAAAATCCACGGCGCGCTCATCGCTGCGCGTCCGATCATCGCGCCGGCAATACCAGTTTCGCGGCGACGTTTCGCAACATCTGCAGCCGTCGCAAGATCACCGTTGCCGATTACCGGAATCGAAACTGCGGCCGCTACGTCGCCGATCACGTTCCAATCGGCCGCGCCCGAATAACCTTGGGCGCGCGTTCGACCATGCACGGTCAGCGCCGCGATCCCGGCGTCTGCCAGAATTTTCGCGACCCGAACTGCGTTAACCGAGTCTGCGTCCCAACCGATTCGGATCTTTGCCGTCGTTGGGAGCGGCGCGATCGCGCGCACGACTGCGCTCGCGACACTCGCAAGCGTCGGACAATCTTTCAGAAGCGCAGAGCCGCCATTCTTGCAGACCACTTTGTTCACCGGGCAGCCAAAATTTAGATCGACGAAGTCCGGTTGCACCCAATCGACAACTTGCTTGGCCGCTTCCGCCATGTGCTCCGCATCACCGCCGAAAAGTTGAACGCCGACCGGGCGTTCGATCTCGTCAAAGTCGAGGTATTCGCGGGTGCGCTCGTTCCGGCGAAAAATTCCTTCCGCCGAAACAAACTCGGTGGTGAGAACATCCGCGCCGTGTTCCTTACAGAGCTGGCGAAAAATCTTATCCGACACCCCAGCCATCGGCGCGAGGAAAAGCGGGAAAGTGTTTTGAAACCAGGGCAGACTCATTTTGGTAGCCTCTATTGTCTCACAAAACGGCTCAGCGTGCAGGTGGATCGGGAAGTAGCGCGATGTTCAGTTTCCTCTCCCTTGTTCGGGAGAGGATTAAGGTGAGGGTGATCTTACGCGGCGCTGCGGAGCAACTGGGCGACCTCGTTTTGCACATTCTCGAGCTCGTCGAGACGCAAACCGGGGTCCGGCACGATGAACACGTCACCGGTCGCGCCGTGCTCATATATTAAGATGCGACCCTTCTCGGCAGTTTCGGCTTTGATTTGTTTGAGGACGCGTTTCCGCTCAAGCATTGCCGCCAACACGTAACAGGCATTGGCCGGCGGATTTTCCGACGCGATCAGGCGTCGAAAAAGCTGCTCGGCGTTTTCCTTTCCCAGCGGTTCGGGTGCTGACTCCGGTATCGGCTCAAAGCGGGTTTTCCAAAAGGAAAACGGCTGGATGTTTTCGTTCCGGTTTTTCCAACCTTCCTCGCTTAAATCTTCCCGACGAAAACCCTCCGCATCGCGAAAGAGCAAAGTGTAAAAATATTCCCCCGGTTCGAATGGCCGTTGGGTCGCGGCACACGCGTCGGCGCGGTGCTTGATCGCCCAGTCGTTCGGCAACGGATTCATCGGGCGAATATACGCCGCACACCGGCCAGTTGAAAGCGCAGCCCTTCGCGATTGGTCGCGCGCAGGTAAAGCAGGTAAAGGCCGATCATGGCGAAAATAAGATTCGGCGTCCAGGCGGCAACCAACGGCGAGATCCGGGCGCCTTCGCCGAGCGCGAGAAACAGGTGCGTCAGGAAATTCATCGAGAAAACGAGAATGACCGCGCTCGCCACGCTCGCGAGAACTCCGCGTCGCGAATAACCGATGCCAAGCGGCGCCGCGATGCAGACCACGACCAAGCACGTCCAGGGGAGAGCGAGACGGTATTGGAGATGTGTCCGAAACGGCGCGAGCAATGTCACCGGAAAATCGGAATTGAAATGGAGATACTGGCGCAGCTCCGGGAAGCTGAGGTATTCGGCCCGGACATTGGCGCTGCCGAGGCGAAACGGCGTTTCGCTCCAATTATCGATCTTGAGCGAGGGAAACATTTTTTCGTCGGTGATGTTTCCGGCGTCGTCGTAGTGGACCACTTTTACCTGGTCGAGCTCCCACGTTTTTATGTCGGGATGATAAGTCGCGCGCGGAGTCAGATAATTTGCGACGATGTTGTCGTGCTCATCCTGCTGCAGCACTTGCACGTTGGTGAAAACGTCGTGCCCGGGACGAAAAGTCTGGATAAACCAGGTGCGAGAGTCGGTGCGATTGCGAAAAATTTGGCCTTGCACCGAGAATTGGTGCATACGCGCGGTGGCGATGAAATTTTTCTTGGCCATCTCGGCATGCGGCGCGAGCGAGTAGTTGAGCGCGAGGCTGGCGGCAACAGTGAGCAGCCCCATCCCGATCAGCGGTGCGAGCACGCGCGGGATGCTCACCCCGGCGGTCAACATTGAGACAATTTCATTCGAGCGCGACATCCGGCCGAGCACAAAAAGCAGGGCCAACAGCAACGAGACCGGCAGCAGAATGACAAAAACCTCCGGCACTTGGGTAGCGTAATAGCGAACGGTCAGCATGAACCCGAAATGTTCGTCGATGAAGGTCGAAATGTTGTCGCTCACGTCGAAGATGAGCCAGACGGAGAGAAAGCCGGCGATGCAGTAAAGATAGACCTGCAAAAAATTGCGAATGACGTAGCGGTCGAGGAGGCGCATCGGCGGTAAGTAACTGAAGCTCATTTTAGCTTACTGCAACCGTCTGAAGATTGCACTGCCGCGCCGATGCGAAGCGCCAAATCCCAGGCACCAGGCTCCAAACAAACGGCAATCTTCGAGGCT
>JBEEHZ010000003.1:0-5888 GCA_041167705.1 Verrucomicrobiota bacterium
AAGCGGAAAACCTTCTCCGGACAATCGAGCACGAATTGCGGCGTTCCAGTCGCGGTGACGCCGTTCGGTTGGAGGTGGAAGCTGATTGCCCGAAAGATTTCATTGAGCTGTTGACTGGATTTTTTGATCTGACGGAAGCCGACGTCTACAAACTGAATGGTCCGCTTTCGATGACGCATCTGACCCCGCTGCTTACGAACGACGCATTCGCGCAATTGAAAGACCGACCGTTTCAACCGGGACGCGATCCGGCGTTGCCGCCGCACGCCGACATGTTCGAAGTGATGCGCCGTCAGGATGTCCTCTTGCATCATCCCTACGACGGCTTTGAGCCGATCGTCGATCTTGTCGAAGAGGCGGCGCGCGATCCGCAAGTGCTTGCGATGAAAATCACACTTTATCGCACCAGCGGCGACTCACCGATCGTCGAGGCGCTGATTGACGCGGCTTCTGCCGGCAAACAAGTCACGGCAATTGTGGAGCTGCGCGCCCGTTTCGACGAAGCGGCCAATATCCAATGGGCGCGGCGGCTCGAGGAAGCGGGCGCACACGTCATTTATGGCGTCGTCGGATTAAAAACGCATTGTAAAGCATTGCTCATTGTTCGCCGCGATGCGGACCAGCTCCGTCGTTACGTCCATTTGGGAACAGGCAATTATCATCAGCGGACAGCGCGCATTTACACCGACTTCGGTTTGTTGACCAGCAATCCGCAGTTGACCGAGGAAGTCGCGACTGTTTTCAACACGCTGACCGGGCTCGCCGGGTATCCGGGCCTGAAAAAACTGATGGTGGCTCCGTTCGACATGAAGAAACGGCTGATCGGACTGATCGAACGCGAGCGGGATCATGCGCGCGCTGGGAGACCGGCCCGAATCATCGCCAAACTCAATTCCTTGGTCGATCAAGAGATCATTGAAAAACTTTATGAAGCTTCTTCCGCTGAGGTGACGATTGATTTGATTGTGCGCGGCATTTGCTGTTTGCGGCCAAAAGTTCCCGGACTGAGCGAGTACATTCGCGTGATCAGTATTGTCGGCCGTTTTCTCGAGCACAGCCGGATTTATTATTTCGAAAACGGCGGCCAGCCCGAACTGTTTCTTTCCAGCGCCGATTGGATGCCGCGGAATTTTTTGCGTCGGGTCGAAGTCGCGTTTCCAATCGAGACTCCGCCTCTGCGCGATCATATTATTAATGAGGTGCTTCCCCGATTTCTGGACGACCGTGTCAAAGCGCGCGAGCTTCAGCCGGACGGAAGCTATCGCCGTTTGAAACCGGAGGGACCGGAGCCTCGCTCGCAAGCGCAATGGCATTTCCGCGAAGTTACCCGGGAGCGGGCAAAGAAACTTGGTCGCAAAAAATCTCCACCCGCCGATAAATTGATCCCAATCACGGTTGCGCCGCCACCGCCACCAAAACAATCATGAGGAAAAGGATTCTGGTCATCGATATCGGAGGGACGCATGTGAAGATGATGATTTCGCGCGCGAAGAAGCGAAAATTTAAATCCGGACCAACAATGACCCCGCGCGAATTGGTCAAGCAAATCAGAGGGGAAATTGAGGGTTGGAAGTACGATGCGATCGCGATTGGATTTCCCGCGCCGGTGCGGGACGGCCGAATTCTCGACGAGCCGAAACATCTCGGTAAGGGATGGGTCCGATTCAACTTCGAGAAGGCGCTGGGCAAACCTGTCCGGACCGTGAATGACGCCGCTTTGCAGGCGCTCGGCAGTTACCGTGGCGGGCGGATGTTGTTTCTCGGACTGGGCACCGGCCTTGGCTCGACCCTTGTCCTTCGTGACATGGTCTTTCCTCTCGAGTTGGGTGATCTGCCTTATTGCGACGACCGGGTTATCGAAGATTTTCTGGGTAAGCCTGGAATCGCCGAGCTCGGCGAAAAAGAATGGGAACGCCTAGTGATGGGCGCGGTTACTCAGCTGAAAAAATCATTCATCGCCGATTACGTCGTTTTAGGAGGCGGTAACACTAAGAAGCTGAGCGAGCTACCGGAAGGCGCTGAACAGGGACATAATCGCAACGCGTATCTGGGCGGCATGCGCCTCTGGCAAACCGATCCGCGCACGCGCCGGCCGAAGTGGAAGGTTTTCTGAAGAAGATTAAGAGCAAGGGTTAGGATCGACATGCTAATTTATTTTCTGAGACACGGCGAGGCTGATTGGCCGGATTGGGAGAAACCGGATGACGAACGACCTCTGACCAAGCGCGGTGAAAAGGAAATGCACGAAGTGGCGGCATTTTTGAAGCGCGTCAAAGCGCGGCCGGACATGATCGTTACCAGTCCGCTCCCGCGCGCGTCACGGACCGCGGAAATTGCGGCGGAACATCTGAAAGTAAAGTGCCATGAAGACAAACTGCTTGCGCCGGGCTGTGGTCGGCAGGAATTGGAGCGATTGCTCAAAAAATACCCGGCCGAGAGCCTGATGATTGTCGGTCACGAACCCGATTTTACTCAGACAATTTCGCAATTGACCGGCGCGGCGCTGAAGCTTTCAAAAGCGGGCGTCGCTTTAGTGGAACTCGATCGCTCGTGGCGAAACGGCCGTCTCCTTTGGCTGTTTCCGCCAAAGTTCTCTCGAAAGTCTAAGTAACGAGCGCTTCTGCGAGCGATGGCGAGCTTTCCCTTTTCCATTCCTCAAGCCAGCCGGCGACTCGAGCTGCAAAATCACGCGGGCGCTCAGCAAAAAAATGTTCGGCCAATTCCGCGGCGCCCCGCTGCAAGTCACCCTGACTCACTTCAATCACAGCCAGCAGTTTGTGTCCTTCGCGTTGCCATTCCGACTTCTGATCCTCGCGCCGGAGCCGCTCGCCTAGAAAACTCAAGTCGTGCGCTCGACCGAGCAAATCGTTGAGAGAATGCAGGTCGTCACTCAAGTTCTTGAGCACGACCGGATTGATCGGACGCAGAATACGCAATTGATACCAGAGAGTCTTTGCCTTGGTGCGGAACTGATGAAAACTTTTGGCCGTAGGACTGGCCTCCGCATGGCGGAGCGCACGACGCGCGCGTTTGTAAGCGCCTTGAACGGCACGACGAAGCTGCTTGCAACTAAATTGATCGAGCGGCCAACAATCGACGACTTCGTCGGCCCGCTGGAGCATCGGGACAGCTTGCCTCTGCCACTCGGCAAACGCAGCCATGAAGTTTTCCAGCTCTAAAATCAACATTGCTTCCAATCGTCCGTAATGAGCACGACCGCGTCGTTGTGTGATGCCTTGAAGTTGCTGCACAGTTTGCAAACGCACTTCGGCGTCGCGGATTTCCGAAGTCAATCGGCTGACATTGCGCAGCAAATGATCCTGTTGCTTGAACAAGCCGCGGCCGATCTCTTTGCGCACCAGCTGGAGTGCGCCGCGCGCCTTTTTCAGATGTTTGCGCATTTCATGAACCGGCGTGTCATCAGTTTTCTTTTCGCCGTTCGCGATCGCGATCGCGCTCTCGATCTGTTTACGGCAAATCCGGCGAAGGTTATCGCCAAGCGTTTCGCCATGTCGCAATTCGTAACTCATCCTATTCGCGGGCCAGCTTTACATTGCTGTAACGCTTTTCTCCGGTGATTTCGCGTCCAAACCAACACGGCGGTTTAAATCGGCGGCGGCTCGCGTGGTTCGGAAATTCGACTTCCGCCACCACCAAACCATGGTTGCGACCATGATAGATGTCGACCTCGATCTTGAGGTTTTTCCACGGAATTTCGTAACGGGTCTTGCGCAACCTTCGGCCCTTCGTCGCGGGCCATAACATGGCGAATTGCTTGGGACTCAGCCGGATCTCGCGTTCTTCGCGCGATGAGCCGCGGCCAACCTTAAATGTGAGAGAAGCCACCTTGCCTCTTTTTCGCAAGCGAACATGCCGGCCGCGGGGCTCGTTAGCGAGATAACCTTGCCCAATCGAAAAATGGCGCGAACGCAGAATCTCGGCCGGCAGCCCCTTGATCAAAAATTTGCGCTCAATCTCACGAGTGCTTCTGTGTTTCATTCCGTTTCGAGATAGTGCGAACTTTATTTGAGTGAAAAGGATCGTGCTTGCAATCACCGCGACATTTTTCTTTGCCGCCTGCGGGTGGTTCGGTTCGCCTGGGGCTTACAAGTCGGAGTCTGGCCGGACAACTTTCCGCGCGGCGAACGAAAGTCCGACTGAGCATCCGGATCTCACGCCGGCGCCGCAGAAAATCCCGGGTGAATCGCGATAGCGATCCGACCGTAAGTGGACGTTTTTTTCAGGCTACCCCAGCTGTGCAAAAAAAGTTCGAACAGATAGTTGACTGGTTGGTCTACTGAATGTAAAGGTTCTATATGCCTAGAGTGAGCGATATGAAACAGCGCCTGACCGACGCGGCATTGGATTTGATGTGGGAGAACAGTTACGGCACCACCTCGGTTGACGCGATCTGTGACCGGGCCGGCGCAAAAAAGGGAAGCTTTTATTATTTCTTCAAGTCGAAGTCCGAGCTCACCGCCGCTGCATTGGAGGCAGAATGGAATAAAAACAAGGCGAACATGGATGCTCTTTTTTCTCCAACAACTCCACCTCTTGAGCGGTTCGATCGCTACTTCGATTATGTGCACGACCGCCTGGCCGAGCTGAAAGAAGAGTGCGGCTCAATCTTGGGATGCCCTCTGTTAAGCATCGGGAGCGAGGTGAGCACGCAGGACCAGAGGGTGCGCGCTACCGTCGACCGCATTTGGGATCGAAAGATAAAGTATTTCGAGTCCGCTATTCGGGATGCGCATTCGCAAGGGTTGATTATGGCTCCGGATCCGGAAGCAAAAGCGAGGGCGCTCTTTGCCTGCTATCACGGGACGCTTGCCCAGGCCCGGGTTCAAAACGACGTCGAATTGATCCGCGATTTTAAGGAGGTCGCAAGGGATGTTTTGGGCGTCAAACACGCCAATGCAATCTCCTCCTGAAACTCTCTTTTTTTGCCAATCTTATAGACGACTAGTCAAGTATAAACCCACAGAAACCGAAAAAACTCAACCCTATGAAAACTGACCAGCAATCAGACCCAGCAGTTTTCCTCCAGACGGTTTCGGTCGCCATCGGGCAGCTGAAACAGCAGTTACAACACGATTACGAGCAAGCCTACCCAGACTTGCGCGAGATCATTCACCTCGTCCTCGATGAGGAAGAAACAAAGTCGTGGGAGCTCTCATTGTTCCCGCACTTGCTGCTTCCGGATCTGGTCGAAGCACACGTCGAGAAGCTCAATCTGCAACCGGCGGAGACGAAGCATGACGATGTCGTCGCGCCAAATCACTTCAACCAAATGCCGATGTATCAAGCGGTTCACGCCTTATGCGGATAGGACTCGAGAATGAAACAAGCGGATGGGACTCGGTGGGCTCTTATCTCCGAAGAGGGAGTCGGAATCACCCCTTTTTCCCTAGGGCAAGGTCCCTATGGCGGGCGGATAATGTGAATTAGAGAATTTTTGAGAATGAAAAAATGAAAGGACCTAAGTGAACAACGGAAAACTCAACGGAAAAGTTGCGGTAGTGACGGGGGCTTCCAAGGGGATTGGTGCCGGAATTGCGAAACAGTTGGCCGCTGAAGGCGCGACCGTGGTCGTCAACTACGCGTCATCAAAGACAGATGCGGACAAAGTTGTGGATGAAATCACGAAGCGCGACGGAAAAGCTATCGCGGTGCAGGGAAACGTCGCGAAGAAAGCAGAAGTGGAGCGGCTCTTTGCTGCGGCCGAAAGGGCGTTCGGCAAGATCGACATCCTGGTCAATAGCGCAGGCGTTTATCAGTTCGCGCCTCTTGAAGAAATAACGGAAGAAGAATTTCATCGAGAATTTAACACCAACGTTCTCGGCATGATGCTGGCAACGCAGGAGGCCCTGAAGCATTTTGGTCCGGCA
>JBEEHZ010000004.1:0-7476 GCA_041167705.1 Verrucomicrobiota bacterium
CTCCCTTTTTAAGGTTCATCCGCTTGACCGAGCCGGTTGTGATGATCGAAGTCACCAGCCCAGCAGCGGTGTTGACGACAATTTCTGAGACGACCTTGTCAGATACAATCTGCTCAATCGTGCCGGGTAATGATTTCGGATGCTCGTGCTCATAAGAATAAGATTAGCTACGGCTCGGTTCCAGCAAAGCAATAACGTGGTCGAAAGCTCAAGGCGGGCCTGCTTTTGAACTAAACAACGGATCGAGATTCCGATATAAATCTCGGTCGGATGCTGTCGCATTATTCGCGGCTTTTCGGTGGACCATTCGCCGGTCACGACGAAATGCATCTTCGTGAGTTGTCGATGCGGATGAAGGACATTCCGGAAAATCGACGCGGACGCCCGCGAAGGGGTGATCTTGCGCCGTCCGGTTTTGTCTATCTCGGTCAGTTTTTGGCTCACGATCTGACACGTGACGAAACCAGGCTCGAACAGGCATCAGCTGCTCCTGAGCAAACGACAAACTTTCACGCGCCCCGGCTAAATCTGGAAAGTGTTTACGGGGGAGGGCCGGCAAAATCGCCCGATCTTTATGACCTTTCCGAAAGCGGGAGTGAGACTTTCCGTTTAGGCAACACCAAGGCGATTCCGCAAAAAAAGATTCCGTCTACCCCTGACGATTTTTATCGCCGAAACGGGCGACCCTTACTTGCAGACGACCGGAACGATCAACATCTGATCTTGGCACAGCTTCACGTCGTCTTCTTACAATTCCACAACCGCGTGGTGGATTATCTCAAAGGCGGAGCTTTTCCAGATGAAACAATCTTCGAGACGGCGCGCCGGCTGGTGGTCTGGCACTATCAGTGGATCGTCCGGAACGAATTTTTGAAGTGGTTTATCTTGCCGGAAATTGTGGCGGACATCGAAAAACAAGGTCCGCGGTTTTTCAGACCCGCTCATGGCGAAGAAATCCTGGCGCTTCCAGTTGAGTTCACGCAAGCAGCTTTTCGTTTTGGTCACAGCATGGTGCAACCTCAATATGAGATTAACCAGTGGATTGGACTTGTCCGCCTGTCAGATTTGCTTCGGCAGACAGGGGCGGGCGAGCCAGGCGAATCGCTGCCAGCTAACCGAGTTGTAGACTGGGACCGATTCACGCGCACGTGGGGAGGGAACGCAAATTTTGCGGAGAACATCGACACGTTAATCTCCGAGGACATGTTTAACCTGCCGGCGGCGACGATGCCGATTTTTACCAAGGCTTCACCGCCTCCTTTGCCGCAAATGACACTTTTGCGTGGGTCACGAATAGGGCTGCCCTCTGGCCAGGAGGCATGTCGAGCGGCCGGCGTGCAGTCCCTCACCGGCGCCCAGATCGGATTCGACGACGACGGCAACGAGTTCCTTCGAGAGCGCGGAATGCACGAAAAAACGCCACTTTGGTATTACCTGCTGCGCGAAGCCGAGGTCCTCGGGATCCGCAGATTTCGTGGCGGCGAATGCCTCGGGCCACTCGGCAGCAGAATTGTCGCCGAAGTGCTGTTGGGTGTCATGAACGCGGATCCAAGACATTATCTGAATGTGGACCCGACCTGGACGCCCCTGGCGGTCGTCTTTGGCGAATCCCGTGAGCCGCGCCGACTCGATAGCCTCAGAAAGTTCGTAGCGTTCGCAAAAGCTCGACATCCACTCTGAATCAGTTCCGCGGAGAAAGTGAAGATTGGTGCAAAACGCGAGAGAAAAGGATCGGCGCCGTGCTACGCGCGAGTTACTGCCGACGTCAAAACGATTCGAGTCGCGCGCCAACTTAAGATCTTTTTGAAGAAAACGCCGGGCAGCCGGGTGTGTCACTGGCGGCGACAGCGTTCGCCGCTTTCGTTTGACGAAATTCTAATGCCAGCAGTGCGCTTCGCACTGACGCAATTGCAACGTGTCACGCCGCCGGCAGCAGAGAAGGTTCTGACAAGATCAGTGTGGGATGATTTGCACCGAGATCTGTCGACGCGTCTCGCATTCGCACTCGCGCCGACTTTGCATCTTCAACAAACCGCAGCGAAAGCGGTGGCGCGTAGCTTGCCCATTGATCATAACGGCAAGCGAAGACACGCCATGCGCGGCAACATTACCCTTCTGGAAACGATCAGCGAGTTTCCAGATCTTCTCGAAACTGCGGCGCAACTCATCTCCGCCTGGATCGACGCGCAGCGTGAGCTCTTCGCCCGTCTTTTGCGGGACAAAGCCGGTCTCTGTTCCGTATTTCTTCACGCTCGCAAACCTTTTTTTCGCGTTACTCGTATTCGACCTCGGCTTTCGGACCCGCACGATGGCGCGAGAACCGCCACGATGGTTGAGTTCGTCGGAGATCGTCGCGTTATCTATAAACCACGGCGACCTGATCGCGAAGAACTTTGGTTCGCGGCTCTGGGCTGGTTGAATCGAAACGGCATTCGCGTTTCGTTTTGCGTCCCGAAAATGTTGGCGCGACGAAATTATCTTTGGATGGAGTTTTTGCAGACGAAGGGTTGCAAAAGTCTCACCGCCGTCCGGCTTTTTTATTTTCGGTGGGGAGCGCAAGCGGGCCTGGCGCAGATTCTTAGAGCGACGGATTTGCATCGAGAGAACTGGCTTGCCATCGGTGCGCAACCAATTTTGGTCGATGCGGAATTGATCGGAGACGCAGAACCGATGTCATCGCGGAAAAAACGGAATTCCAAACATCGACAATCCCTGCCAGCACTTCTTCAAACAGGCCTTTTGCCACTTGTTTCGCGGGATCGGGCTGGTTTCTATTGTGGAATTGCTCCATTCGACGCGACGATTCCCAAGAGCGCTCCACCGAAGTGCTGGCCGCGATACAAACGCGTCCCCCAAAAACCTTCAAGATATGTAAACGATCTCGTTCGCGGATTCGACGCGGTTGCTTCAGTTTTCGCAACGCCAGGATTAGCCCAAAAGTTTTTTCGGGAAATAGTTTTGCGGGCGGGATGGAACGAAGATGGGCGCGTCCTTTTACGAGCGAGCGCGGTATACGCGCGACTCCTGCGCAAATCATTCGAAGCGCGCAATATGACTTCTACAGGCGAACGCTGGCGACGTCTTCTCCGCGAATGTTGCGCGTCCGCGGCGCGCCGCCGGGATGGGCTGGCTGAGGCGCGGGCCCTTCTGCGTTCCGATATACCCAAATTTATGACGCGACGAAGACCTCTTCCTTCGTGGCGCGGGTTTTTAGCTGGTATCGCTGACTTAAAACGTTCCTCGCGGCTCTTGCGGCGCCGCGTTCTTTTAAGAACTCGTGTTCGCCGCGCGTGAAACGCGAATCAGCCAGCTATCGCACTTTGTCTATCGATCCGGACGCTGCGGCGTTTTACCAGGATGTGTAGGTACAGCGCACATATTCCATGGTGTGACCATTGGAATCTCCATTTGTGGCGGGAGGCAGCTCGATCACAAGCGAGCCCATCCCATCTCGTTTTGCTTTATCGAGATCGCCTTCCGGTACAAACACGACCTTGGCATCTTTTGGAACTTCGATTTCACCGATTGTGCGAAAAGCTTTTCGCGCGAACTCGTCCGATTCAAGACACTTCGCCCCAAAGCTTCTGTCGCTGGTGATTTTCTTTAACACGGCAGTGCACGCCGCTTTTTTATCGTCGGGGTTATTCCACTTTCTCATGTTCGTCGTTTCTTTAGGATATTTGTTATTGTTGGGGTCATGGATCCGTTATCGCCCTGCGAAGATCTTCAACTCTTAGCTTCAATCGGCCGAGGATTCTTTGAAAGCGCACGTCGTCCGCGACATTGTCAAATCGCGGATCGAGAGAAAGTGACCCGTAATCCATCCATCCGGCAGCGACAGCGGCTTCCAAATGTTCGAGAGCGGACTTATTCCTGCCAAGAGAAGATTCGATGGCGGAGACTCGATATAGAATGTCAGGATTGTCGGACGCGAATTCCAACTGGTGCATTTCTTTGGTCAAGCACTCCTCTAGAATGATCCGACCATTGGAGGAGTGATTTTGGACGAGACCCAGCCGTCCCAAGGCCGATGCGTAACTAACATTTCCGTAAAAGACGCCTCCTCCATCCTGGTCGGTCTGCTTTAGTTCTCGGTAAAGACGCTGAGCTTCAGTGAAGTTTCGGGAAAAAAACTCGATCTGCGCGGCGAGTTGAACGCCTTCGATCGCCTCCTGATGGAGACTGCGATTTTGCCGGCAAAAAGCGCGCGCCTTGGCAAACTCGGCGTTAAGCAAATAAAGACGAGCCATGCCGATCCATGCTTGCGACCGATCGGGATGGATATCAATTGCTCGTTGATAGGCGGTGCTCGCTTTTTCGTAATCGCCCAGGGCAGCCCAAGAATCGCCGATGTCAGAGTCGTACTCGCCGCCGTGGCGGTAACGGCTTCGAGCTAACTGAAACCAGCGCAATGCCTGATCAGGTCGCCCCAATTCATAATAAATCCTCCCCAGTAATGCGACAGACCTTCCATCTGCTGGATTTGTTTCGCTGGCGCGAAAAGCGGCCTCGAGAGCTCTTCTGAGTTGTCCTCTTTGGTAGTAGACTCCGGCCAGGACGCGAAGCGCCTCACCGGAACTGGGTGCCAAACGCAAAGCTTCTTCCACTTCACGCTCTGCATAGGAGAGTAGGTTTGGATCAGCTATATAATGAGTGCGCGTCGCCGCCGCACTGGCGAGATAAGCATGAGCGAGACCCGAACCGGGTTCCAACTGAAGCGCTTTTTCGAAACAACTTCTTGCTCGATCGAAATCCCGAACCGTGTCGTGAAAGCCAAATTCTCTCCCAGCAACGATTAGCTCTCGCGCCTGCTCATTTCTAAGACCGGGATCGCGCTTGGACAGAATCAGGCTCGACCGGTCGTTCGCGGCCAAAATGGAATAGATCGCTGGCGCTAAATTTTTTGTGAAAAGCTTCAGATCGACTGGTCTTGGGCTTAGATCGACAATGCGCTCGAAAAGCAATTCGCCATCCGGATCGATTAGTTGCATGGAAACTTGTATCCCATGGTCTGTCTTTCGCCGCGTTCCGGAGAGGACGGTGCGCGTTCGGAGATTGCGCGCGACCATTTTCACATCCTCGCCCTTGCTGACCAAAACCACTCGCGCGTTTCCGATGCTGGAAAGCTCTGTCTGCAATGCTTGCGCTAGGGTCCCGGTCCATTCGGATTCCTCCGTCGCGTTTTCAAGATCGAGGAACGGCAACACCGCGACTGAGTTCCTCGCTAATTCATTTTCGCGCACTTTGTTTTCCAATTTCCAACTCTGAATTTCGCGGGCGACGACAGCTGCACCGAAGAAAAGACAAATGGCAAGGCTGCCTGCGAGGAGAGGATTTCGTCGCGACCAGCGATACAAACGCGCCGGCGGCGAGACCGGCCTTGCTCTGATCGGCCGCCCTTCCAACCAGCGGTCGAGTTCTTCGGCGAGGAGGGCGGCGGATTGGTAACGCAGATCCGGATCGCGTTCGAGACAGCGTGCGCAAATCGTTTCCAAATCGCGCGATACCTTAGGCACAACCGAGTGGAGCTTTGGGGCATCATCTTCGGCTGCCTGGCGAAGGACCGCGACCGCGTGTTCGCCCAAAAATGGCGGTCGCCCGCTGATCAGCTCGAATAGAATCGCGCCGAGGCTATAGATATCAGTAGCGGGTGTGAGGTCTGCGGCCGCATTCTCCGCTTGTTCCGGCGCAATATATCCCGGCGTGCCAAATACCGTGAGCGTGCAAGTCAGCTCACTCGCGGTGTCGAGCCATTTGGCCAAGCCGAAGTCGCTCACCATCGGTTCACCGCGCGCATCCAACAGAATGTTTCCGGGTTTGAGATCGCGGTGAAGAATCCCCTGACTGTGAGCGTGATCGATCGCTCGCGCGACCGTTGCAATGAGTTGGACTGCGCGCCGCGGCGAATTGCGAAAGCTTTCCCTCGAGTCGAGTAAACTTCCGCCGGACGCGAGCTTCATGCTGAAAAACGGAAGCCCGTCGTCAGTCGCGCCGACGTCGTAAATGGGCAGAATATTTGGATGATCGAGGCTGGCGGCGGCCCTGGCTTCACGTTGAAACCGCGCCAGGGTCTCGCCAGAATCGCTGTGATAATTGAGCACTCGTTTCAATGCGACGATTCGCCGCGAGGGGGCGTGCCGAGCGCGATAAATGACTCCCATGCCGCCGCGGCCGATTTCCTCCAAAATACGGTAATTGCCCAATTGCCAGTCGCGGTCGGGGACATCGACTGCGGCGAGAAGCGCGTCGAAGTCCTCGACGTTCGCTTCCTCCGAATCAAGGCCGCTGCGCAACAAACAACTTACACAGAGCCCCGAAGCGACGCGTGCCAGTGAGCCACATCGGCAGCGCGCGGAATCTTGCGCGGAGCGTTCCGGCAGATCCGTGAGACCTGAAAAATCCATACCACCATTCACTCCGAACTGGCCAGTGCGGCGCACAAATAGCGAATTTCGTCGTCGACGTCCGCCGGGTTTGCCACTGTTTGGGCGACTTCCTCTCGTAAAATGCTTCGATAACGAACCCGCAACTGGTGCAACACCCGTTTGATTACTGTCTCCGGCACGCCTAACGACGCCGAGAGTGTTGCATACGAAATCTCTACCCGTTCCAGACTCAGGTATCTGCTTAGAGCTGTGAACATTCGCAAACGGCCGCGACTTTCACATTCTTCCGCTAATCGACGCAGCGCTTGCTCGACTACGGTTGCAGCCCAGCGCACATCGAAGATTCGCTCCGCCGGGCAGCTTTTTAGTTCTTGTCCGTAGATCGACAACTGCGATGGAGCTTCGGCCATCCATTCGTCCCAGGCCACAAATTGCATTTGACCGCCGCGTTTTTGGCGTCGAGCCAGATGCTGTTTGTCATTCAAAAAATTCTCCACCGCTGTTCGCAGCAATGAGCGAAAACGGCCGCGGGCCGGATCGGCCAACGAAAGCAAGTTCCCTTTAAGTAACATCACAAAAAAATCCTGCGTTAAATCCTGGGCGTCGGTCACTGAATAGCCACGACGACAGATCAATGCGAAGACCGGTCGCCAATAAACGCGGCAGAGCTCGGTCAATGCTCTCTGGGCTGCATCCTGCGGTGCGCCCGTTTGCGCGCAGGAAAGTACAATGCTCCAACGAGTCGTCTGAAACCGGTTCGAATTGAGCGTATCGCTGCCTGCCGGTTCCATATTCACGTGCGGACATGATGGAATTTTGGCCGGCTCTGAACAAGCCCAAACCCTGCAGTCTCCGGCAGAGCGGGTGGCGTTTCATTCTGGGGGGCAAATCTCGCTTCCATTTGGTCATTACGAGATTTGCGGGTGGAAGTTCCCGAAAAACTTATCAAAATCGGAGTTCTCGATTAGAAAAGTATTCGCCTGGATGTTAGGACTTTAGAGAAATGAGAGGTAGCGCCGAGCAGCAAATTCATATCGAGCAGTTGAAAGTCTTTGCGCGAGTTGGCGTTCCGCACGCCGAACGAGCCAGA
>JBEEHZ010000005.1:0-4146 GCA_041167705.1 Verrucomicrobiota bacterium
TCTGCCGATCGGCGATCTGGGTCAAGGTGGCGGAGCGGATTTTTTGCAACGGCCCGAGGAAGAAAGAGAAATAGACGTAGAGCAAGAAAACGAAGCCCATCGCGCTGAGGGCGAGTTTCTTGATCTGGTCCTTGGAGAATTTAGGAAGATTCATCGTTTTTCGGCTTTTTTCGGCCGGGCGCCGGATTGACGGCGGGTTTTACGGAAGCGTTCGGATTGAAGGTGATAGACAAAATATAGCGCGACATCGGAACATTTGTGCCGCCGAGGTTGGCCACGGTTTCGACGTCCTCGAGTGTCTTAAATTCCGCTTTTACATCGCGATAACTTTTGCCGAGCTGCTCGAGCAACATCTGGCGCAAATCTTCCGCCGCTGATCTCGGTTCGCGCGCCGCGGCCACGCCGTCGATTGTGACAGTGACACCCTTGTCATCGTCCAACACCGCCGCTTCTATGCTGGTCAATTGCGCATTGGGCGGGACGCAACGTGAAAGTTTTTCCAGGAACGGTCCCCAGAAAAAGCGATTCTCGATGTAATTGTCGAGCACGCGGGTGGTGTTGATGATGTCGGTAAGTTCGGCGGAGCGCTTTTGCGCTTGCGTGACTTTCGGTTCGAGCTTTTTCCATTCGGATTCGACGCCGCTGAGCTGGGCTTTGATCTCCAGGGTTTGATAGGCGTTCCACGCGTAATAGAGAAAGAGCAGGGCCCCGCAGCTCGCGAGCACAAGAATTCCGATCTTGAGCGGGTCGCGCTGCCGCTGCCGCTGCTCCAGAATTTCCTCATGCAGGAGATTGAGATGAAGTGCCATTGTTGCTCGTCAGGTATTGAAATATTCGAAGGCCGCCCCACAGGCGACGTTGAGGGAAACGAATTCGTTAGGCAAAGTCTGGCGTTTAGCTGCCGGAAGCGCGACCTCGCAAGTCTCGAGCGGGTCCCAAATTTCACACGGCAAGCTGAGTTCGTCGCTCAACGCCTGCAAAACCGTTTCAGCACGGGCCAACCCACCGGAAACAAAAATTCGGCTAATGCCTTCTTCGCGCTGGCCTTCAAAGAACCCGATCGAATTGCGCACTTCCATTCCCAGGCGCGCCAGTGACCCGCGACAGATTTCGGTCATTCCTTCGTCGCCCTGCTGAATCATCAGCCAGGCCGCATCGGCATCGAGCGCATCTTCGGCCGTGAGCGCCTGCATCAGCGCCTTGCCGCCGTAATCAATGCTGCGCACAAGTACGAGCTCGCCTTTGCTCCCAATCAACACCGTGCTTTGCAGATGTCCCATGTCGAGGAGCAGAAAAGCTTCTTTCGCGAAAATTTCGGGATACGCGAATTCGAACGCGTTAAACGAACAAACCGGAGCGAGTTGAAGAATGTCGGCGGAAAGCCGGATTTTGTTTGCAGCCCCAACAATTTGTTTTACCTGGCTGCGCAGCATTCCGCCAACCAGATATTTGGTTTGAGTGACAACGGCGCTCTGGACGGCAGTTTTACCGCCAGCGGACGATGATTTTTCCGGCGTCGATTCGCCATTTGCGTGCGACCCGACCGGCGCGACATCGAGAACAAAGTCTTTGCATTCCTGGTTCAACACCGCCAGGCCGTTTAAGCGCAAAGCATTTCGAAGCAGATCGACCGGGGTATCCGGCTGCTCGATGATACGCAAGATCATGCTCGGATCGGAGACTGCGAATGCGCACGCCTTGGGACTACCACCGAGATCGCGAACAAGCTGTTTAAGTTCGCGGGAAAGATCTTCGGCGGAGGCAAATTCTTCCGGGACCGGCCGGGACGCGAAGCTCGTCAGGATAAAGCGTGAATCGCTTTTTCGCCTGAGGGCGACGCCTTTGAGGACGTGCTTGCCCAAATCGATGCCGACCACAGAATCTGCACGTTTCGCCATGATGCTGCAGGGTCATGTAGCGGGAAACGTGCCTCGCGCTGGCGGTTTTTAGGTGGCGATCTACCTATCTCTTTCGGTAGAAGTTCGCTAAGTCTTGGCGTTCAAGCCGCTACCGCTGCTCGATAGCCGAAAAATTCGCGCTCTTTGATAATCTGCACGACTTCCGGCGGCACCATTTCCTCCC
The DNA here is from genome assembly GCA_041167705.1 of Verrucomicrobiota bacterium. Classification (GTDB taxonomy): domain Bacteria; phylum Verrucomicrobiota; class Verrucomicrobiia; order Chthoniobacterales; family UBA10450; genus AV40. The sequence continues at coordinate 2,083 of JBEEHZ010000005.1, forward strand.
AGCTTTCGTCGCCTGCTTTTAACTTGGCCAGGACGGCCGGCGGATAGATGCGCAAAAAATCCTTCTGATAATCGGTGATCTCTTCGATGTGCCGATTGTCGATCAAGTATTGATAAAGCGATCGCAGATTTGGTGCTACTTCCACCTGGGTCGCGGTCGTAATCTTCCCGGTTTTCTCGTCGATCATCGGATAGACGTAAAGCTTTAGCCCGTGCTTAAACATGCGCCCGAGCGCTTCCAGAATTCCACCTTCGAGATTGAGGTAATATTTCTCGTCGAGAATTTCGATCAAACTCGGGACGCCCATGACCAGGCCGATCATTCGATTGGTGTAGCGCGAGAGATAACCGGCCAATCGGTAATATTCGCCGAACTTCGAGATTAAAACCGTGCGACCGAGTGCGCCGAGAATGTCCACCCGCGCCAAAAAATCGGCGTGATTGAGTTGACCTTCGGAGAGCAGATTCTCCAGTGTCATTTCCATCAGCACGACCAGATCTTGTTCGGAGCAACCGCTTTCTTTCACGAACTGGCGGCGCGCGCACTCCAACATGTCGTTGGTCGCATAAGTCACCGGCCGAAAACTGCCTCGTTCAATCAGGATCGCTTTCTTGTGCAAGATTTCAGAGGGCTGCACCATTTCGCCGTCGGCCGTGAACATCACCGCGTCAGTCAACCCCTGGCTCACCAGTTGTAGGCTCATCAGCCGATTGTCGATGTTGGCGAATGCCGGCCCGGAAAACTTGATCAGGTCGACCTGAATTTTTCCGGGGGCGAGGTTTTCCTGTAGCGACGAGATCAACCGCTCTGGTTCGGAATGGTAAAACGCGCCGTAAAGCAAATTCACGCCGACCACGCCGAGCGCTTCCTGCTGGTCCACGTTCGATTCATCGAGCATGCGCACATGGATGATGATTTGGCTCGATTCGCTGCGCGGCCCGGGTTGAAAACGAACGCCCAACCAGCCGTGCGATTCGTTGTGCTCTTTAAAACTTCGGGCCGCGACGGTGTCGGCGAAAACGAAAAACGCGCGCTCAGCGCCAAGCTTCTTATCCAAGCGCTCCAATAAAAGGTTGTACTCGCGGTCGAGCATCGTGTTCAAGCGCACTCGACTGACGTAGCGATCGGCGGGTCCGTAGATCGCGTCGCTGAAGGTCATATCGTAAGCCGACATCGTCTTGGCGATCGTCCCGGCTGCGCCGCCGACGTGAAAAAATCGCCGCGCCACTTCCTGGCCCGCGCCAATTTCGGCGAACGTTCCGTACTTTTGCCGATCGAGATTGATCTGGAACGCCTTCCGGTTCGTCCCGACGTCCATCTCTGCCTTCATGCGATAATGTAGCGGGGTCTCTAGCCGCCGCAAAAAGGTGAGATTTCAAAGCCGTACTTGCTCGGCGCTATTCGCCGGCATCCAGCCGCGCAGATTATTCGGCAGCGCCGCGTAAATCCAATCGCCCCGCTGGCTGACGATTTTGATTTCGCTACCAGCCGGCAAGGTCAAAACGCGATTGGCATTGTCTGCAGTTGCGAGTCGGGCTTCAACATTGTCTCCGGTTACAATCGCCAGTCCTCGACCGTTTTTACCGTCGCTGAGTTGATAAATTGCCAAAACGGCAATCGCGAAGATCGACAACGATAAGATCGACAATGCAATTGCACTGAGAGTGCGCCTTCGGCCCCAAATATATACTGAGATTAAAAACAGACCGATCCAAAACCCGACCGCAGCGGTGACGGCGTACTGATTCTCGTTCGCGAAAGCGAACAACCGTTCCCATCTGTTTGGAATCAATTCGAGGGCGCGCGCTTCGTCGCGTGCGACCCGCAGATTTGCCTGGGCTTCGGGATGATGCGGCTCGAGCGCAAGCGCGCGCTCGTAATTGAGAATGGCGTGGCCGAAATTGTTTTGTCGGAAATAAGCATTACCCAAATTGTAAAAAACATTGGGAGTGTCCTGTCCGGAACGCACCAGCTCTTCATAGTCGGCGATTGCGACTTTGAAATCGCCAGCGGCGTATTCCTGATTTGCTTTGGCAAATTGCGCGGCGGGCTGCGCCATCAAAA
>JBEEHZ010000006.1:0-2846 GCA_041167705.1 Verrucomicrobiota bacterium
TATGCAATTGCCGCGCATTTTGCGGCTGAAGCGTTGCCGCAGTTATCGCAGCATTTCTTCCAGCAGGCCGAGGAAGAGAAAGGGCATGCGCTGCGGTTCATCAAGTACGTGGTCGATGCCGGCGGCCGGGTGGTGATCCCTGCGATCGATGCGCCGAAATCAAAATTCAAAACACCCAAGGACGCGGTCAAGCTTTCGCTTGAGCAGGAAGTTCATGTCACTCAGCAGATCAATGGCCTGGTGGGGTTGGCGCGAAAGCAGAACGACTATATCACGATCAACTTTCTACAGTGGTTCCTGACTGAGCAGCTCGAAGAAGTTTCGTCGATGGATAACTTGCTCAAGATCGTTGAGCGCGCCGGAACAGATCTGCTGCAAGCGGATGAATACTTGGCGCGGGTCGGGATCAAGACGATGCCCGAACCGCCAAAGGAATAAGCAACGTGACGTTGCATCCAGTTATCAATCGACTGCTAGACAGGATTATTTGGACTCATTCCAGAGTCCAAACGTCTTAATCGGGTCTGGCAGAAATCGGGCAAATCCTGTCTATTTCCCCTCTCATGCGCGCGCGATTGATGAAATTTCTGCAAAGCGTGCTATGGCAGCTGGAGAAACTGCTCAGCAGTTCGTCGCTCGTGCCGGAGCAGGCCTTTCTCGAACCGGCGGATTTTTCCTGGACGCGAATGTTGGAAGGAAACTGGGGCACGATTCGGCGCGAGCTGGATGAAGTGATGCGGCATCGGAGCGATCTCCCTAATTTTCAAGACATCTCGCCGGACCAACGAAGACTTTCGCAAGATGACGGTTGGAAAACTTATTTCTTTTTCGCCTATGGGTTCAAGGCGAAGGGAAACTGCGAGCGTTGCCCGGAAACGGCACGCATTCTTAAAGAGGTGCCGGGAATGAAAACGGCGTTCTTTTCCATTCTCGCGCCGGGCAAACACTTGCCTGAGCATCGCGGTCCCTACAAAGGAGTGCTGCGGTATCATCTCGGTTTGATGATCCCCCAGCCCACTTTGAATTGCGGGATCAAGGTCAATGGGGAAACGCGACATTGGGAAGAAGGCAAGAGTCTTGTCTTCGACGACACTTACCGGCACGAAGCTTGGAACGAGACGAACGGAGATCGGGTCGTTCTATTTATGGACTTTGTCAGACCGCTACGATTTCCAGCCTCATTGCTGAACTGGGTTTTGCTCAATGCAATCGCTATCTCGCCACTAGTTCTCGGTGCCAAGGGCAATTATCTGGCGTGGGAAAAACGATTTGAAAAAGTGGTGAACGCAAATCCAGCTAAATAAAACGACAAAATTAACGGGACTTATTAGATTTTCGTTACGGACTCTGACTTCGACCGAAATATTCAGAGATTTCTCGACTTCGCTCGAAATGACAAAGTTGGGAGAAAGCGGGTCTCGTAAAAATCGGATTCTGCCACCAGGGACGGCGGCAGCTACACCCTCAACAATCAACTCTCAACCATCAACTTTTTGCGCGCCAGGCGCCGAGAACAACTCCGCTGATGGCAAATCCTATCAGGGGACGGCCCATGTCGATGCAAATCAGCGGCCACGGATTCGTTTCAAAAGCGGAGAAGACGCAAATGGTGGCGTATTCAACGAACACGAACGCGAACCAACAGATGAGCGCGACGCCAAGGCCGCAAACCGCGCGCTCGGCATTGAGCTTACCGATCAGCCACGCCAGCGCGTAATTCACGACGATCGACGCGAGGAAGGCGAACACGTAGGCGCCGACGTTATGTGTCCGTTCGATGTCGGTCGCGGTCTTGGCGTGAAGATTCAGCCAAGTGTCGCCCCAAATGGCGTACCAGCCCCAGCCAATGAGGAAATAAACAACGACGAGAACCCAAACCGCGAGGTGATTGATTTTCGTGCTCATGTCTCTCGATTATCTTGCGATCAGGATCTTAATGAAAGCCGATTGTTGTCGGATGGCCTTGTGCCAAGCACCTGTTTATTTAGGTCGGCTACAACCCCTAAACCGAGGCCGGCTCGGTTTCAGCAACTGCGGGATCGACTGCAACTTTGTCCACCGGCGCCGGCTCGATCGAGCCAATCTGGAACTCTCCGTTTGGCAACGTCACAGTTTCGCCCGCTTTGTGGCCAAGGAGGGCCTGACCGATCGCGGTTTGATAAGAAATGATGTTTCGATCCGGATCGCCGTCCCAGGCGCCGAGGATCGTGTAGGTCTCCTGTTTTTTTGAAGCTTTGTCGCGCACGGTAACGATGGTGCCGATAGAGACACGCGACGTGTCCGGATTTTCAAAGGAAGTGCCGCGCGCATTTTGCAGCGCTTGCTCGAGCTCGGCCCGTTGGCGAGCGAGCACGGCCTGCATTTGCTTGGCCGCTTTGAATTCAAAATTCTCGCGCATATCGCCGTAGGAACGCGCGACGGCGATTTCCTTCGTGTTCTCGGGAATTTTCTTCTTCACAAGATCCTCATACTCCGCTTTGCGCTTTTCCAGACTGCTCCACGAAACCACGAGCGGCGCAGCTTTTTCCTGAGCTTGCGCGCCGGCAATCATGCTCTCGAGATCTGGAAAAACTTTCACGATTCGGGCGAGCAACGAGCGCTTGGTCAATTCGTCAAACAACGGGCTTAATTGAAGTCTCCGCAGCGCGTCACGCGCGAGTCCGGCATCGGCCTTGCCAAACATGTCCTGAAATAATTGTCGATCGTCCAAGAGCAAGCGCTGCAATTTGCTGGCGCGACCCGCCGCTAAATACTGCTCGCGCTCGAGTGCGGACAAGATCGCGGCCAGTAATTCCGGATTGATCAACTCGGGCCAATCAGCGCGCTCGGCACATAGCCAGACAAGC
>JBEEHZ010000007.1:0-2973 GCA_041167705.1 Verrucomicrobiota bacterium
CGCGACCACGGCGGGTTTGAACATAACCGGCAAAGCTTGCGTGTGGTCGAATTGCTCGAGAACGCGTATCCGGATTTTCCGGGGCTCAATTTAACTTTCGAAGTGCGCGAAGGTTTGCAAAAGCATCAGGATTTTTATGAGGCGACTTCACCAGGCGGAGAAAAATACAACTGTCCGTCACTCGAAGCGCAGATCGCGAATCTGGCTGACGAGATTACCTATTACAGTCACGATCTCGACGATGCGGTCGATTTTGAGATTCTCAACGTGGATCAGCTTAAGCAAAATGTGGTTTGGCAACGGAGCGAACGCAGCGTGCTGTCGCGTTATCCGGAGGCGCGTGAGCCGGAGCTGCATAAATTGATCATTCGCGACATCATCGACGTCCAAGTTCAGGACGTGGTCGGGACGAGCGCGGAATCAATTTCGAAGGCGAATCCAAAAAGCCCTGATGACGTCCGGAAGCAGGCGGCGCCGCTCATTCGTTACAGCCAAGAGCTGCATAGAGCGAATGCAGCTCTCCGAAAATTCCTTTACGCCAACGTTTATTATCATCCGCGCGTGGCAAAGGTGAATCAGCGCGCCTGCGAGATGTTGCGGAAGGTCTTCGAAAGTTACGTGGCCGGTCCCGGCCAGCTCGGCGAAGTCGCAACCAAACGGATCGAGCAGGAAGGACTTCACCGGACGGTCTGCGATTATGTGGCGGGAATGACCGACCGTTATTTACTGGAGGAATACGCGCGGATTACAGGCGAGCGGGCCGCTTTACCTTAAACCGCGGCTCTGCCGATTTCGTCCTGCAAATAAGTGATGAGGAGTCGCAGGCGCTGATTGAGCGAAGATTCTTCCAGCATCCGTTGACGCCGGAGCGGGTCGTCCACGAAAGTTGAAGCAACCAAATCGGCGAGCATTTCGAGATCACCGAGCTGGGCAAGATAGCGATCGACTTTTGGCGGAAGCTGGCGCTCGGCCCGTTTTAGTTTTCGATAAAGCTCGAGAACTTTTTCGCCGAGCGCTTCCGTTTCAACCGTCGCGGTATCGTTGCGCGATTCGATAATGTCGATCCTGGCAATCGGGAATGGAGTCTCCTGTTGGAAACTTGAGAAACGGACGCGATGCAAACCTTGGAGAACGAGATTTGAAGTGCCATCGCCCCGACCGACGCAGGCGCGGATGAGACCGACGGTAGCGAAATGAAAAAAATCCTCGGGCGCGTGCCATTCCGGACAGCTCGGTTTGATCAGCGTCACGCTAAACATGCGATCGCGCTGGAGCGCGTGCTCGAGCATGTCGCGGTAGCGGTCTTCGAAAATGTAAAGCGGCAAAAGTGCCTGCGGAAAAAGGACGGCACCCGGCAATGGCATCACCGGCACTTCATCGGGCAAATCTACCGACCCATTTTTCACTCTCGATTTCCGTCCCTCAAACAATTTCAACGCCGCAGCGCGGAACGCAACAGTTCGATCGGCAATTGTCCTTCGATCTGTGGCCGATGCAGCGAAGCGTAGTTAAGGACGGACCCGCCACGGGCGAGGAGCAAGCGCGAGATCGCGCCAAGCTTGCCGATGCCCATCGCGCTCACAGGGACATCGGCATCATCCAGCACAAAATCCACAAGGCGAGCGAGCTCTGCCAGCCTATCGGTGCGCGTTGCGACTTTGAAGATGCTGGCGTTGTGCCCTTTTGCTAAGGCCGCTTTGGCACGCAAGCTGCGCGGAGAGGGGGTGGATTTGAAGTTATGGAAAGAAAGAATCCGGCGCACATTTTGTTTTCGGGCGCGCGCGAGCAACGATTTGAATGCGCGCGCCGAACGCAGCTCGACATCGATATATTTGGCATAGGGCAAGAAACGCAGGAGCAAGTCCCTGCGTTCCGACAGCGAAAGATTATTCGCGCCACCTTCGCGCGGATCGCGCGCGGTGATGATGATCGGCCCGCGCCCACCATGACGACCGGACAAGATCGACATCTTGCGTTCGAGTTGATCGGCCATGCCGCAGAGATGATCGAGTCGAAGCTCAAAAAGGTCCGGCGGCCGGCGCAGGGCGACGGCAAGGCGGAGATCGCCGGGCGAGGCGATAACGCCGACAATCAGCTGGTTCGCTGTTTTGACCGTTCTGCGCGTTGTCATATATTTAAAATTCTGGAAATCAGGAAAGACCGACGGGGGCTCCTTTTGTAGCATGCTCGCGCGACGACAGGAACTAAACACGCAACTGCAGGTTTTGATCGACGCGTTCCTGCTGGCGCTGGCGTTATGGGCTGCGTACGCCCTGCGTTATTACAGCACGTTCTGGTTCAGTTTGAGTAAAAGCGTCGATCCTCAAAATAATTACGCGTGGCTGCTTATACCAATCATGGCGTTTGGTCCGATCTTGCTCGACCTCCAAGGTTTTTATCAATCGCCGCTCAACAAAACAAAGTGGCGCTCGATCGTGCAGATCGTGCGGGCAATGATCGGGTTGAGCATCATCATCAGCGGATGCGTGATTTTTCTGCGTTTGCCATTGGCCAATCGAACCGTGCCACTCTTGTTTATTTTGATCGCCACTCTCGGGCTGCTGGCGAAGGAACGATTGATCGCCGCGCATTTGCGACGTAAAGCGGTCCGCGGCGAAGAGCGCGAACCGGTCCTGCTCGCCGGTCTGCCTCAGGATTTGGCGGCTCTTGAACGGTCGTTTACACCGGAACAAAGATTACTCATCGATGTCGTTGGGCGGATCGACATCGACCGGCAACCGCTTTCCGATCTGGTGGAGGCGATGCATCGCTATGCGGTTTCCCGGGTAATTTTCGCCGCCGGCCACAGCCAGTTGAATCGTGTCGAGCAAGCCATCAGCGCGTGCGAAGTGGAAGGGGTGCCGGCGTGGCTGGTCGCCGATTTTATTCAGACCTCGATCGCGAAACCGGATTTCGACGCCTTCGCCGGGCGCCCGATGCTGGTGTTCCGTTCAACGCCGGAAGTTTCATGGG
>JBEEHZ010000008.1:0-6230 GCA_041167705.1 Verrucomicrobiota bacterium
TATTCCTTGAGTTTCCCGCGCGCCCGAGCAAGCCGCGACATCACTGTCCCGGGCGGGATTTGCGCAACATCGGCTATTTCCTTGTAAGACAGACCTTCCTGATGCCGCAACACCAATATCTCACGGAATTCCGCCGGCAATTCATTTATAGCTTCCTTGATTAGTTCCGCGTCTTCGCTCTGCTCGAGAATCGTCGATGGACTTACAGACTCGTCGCTGGGCGCGTGTATTTCTTCGTCAAAAGTTGTGGTGAGTTCAGCGCCACGGTTTTTCTTGAGCCACGTGTAAGAAGTATTTCGGACAATTGTCAGCAGCCAGGCCCGGCCGTTGCCGCCATGGAATCCGGCAAAAGATCGAAACGCGCGCAGATACGACTCTTGAACAACATCCTGCGCATCCTGTTCGTTACGAAGCAGCCATCTGGCCAGGTTATGGGCTGCGTCGAGATGAGGCAGTATTGCCTCTTCAAAAGATGTCAGCTCTCCTGTCCGAGACTGATCCTGTTCTTCGCTTTTCTTAACTACGGCGAACTTCACGATCTTCAGATCCGATTCGAAACTCTCACTTTCCAAAACATGAGTCGATTTTAATGGTAAAGCCATAGCCATTTTCATTGCCTTGCCATTTGCCTGATAAGACCGCGTCGGTGCCCGTTTTATTCCCGTCCCGCGTAAGAAAACAACGGCGGAAGTAATACGTCGTCTTACAGAGACTAGTGAGCCAGGACGCTGCGCAGCAGGTGCCGGGAATATTAATCCATCAAATTGGTTGAATGAGCAAAGGACAACATCTCGTTAACTCAAACAATCTATGACTCCAATGATCGCTAGTATTCTCAATTTGGTCGGGCCGGACATGATAGTCGTCCTGCTTATCGTGTTGCTCCTGTTCGGGGCGAAGAAGCTGCCCGAACTCGCCCGCGGAATGGGCCGGGCGGTAAAAGAGTTCAGCGCCGCGCGAGATGAAATAGAAAAAGAACTGACCCAGCCCGGCTCTGCCAGAACAACCCAGTCGAAATTCCTGGATACAAAAGCGGAGATACCGCCGGCGGAGTAATCCTGGCGGCACCACGCGGTTCCTCGACGCTTCAATCGACAGAAGAAAGTCAATGGTCGTGCGTATAACTCGCAAGCCACGCAAAAAACGGATCGTCATTCTCGGTGGCGGCTTTGGCGGAGTTTATGCCGCCATCCATCTTGAGAAATTAATGGCGCGGCACAGCGCGGTAGAAGTCTCCCTCGTCAGTCGCGATAACTTTTTTCTGTTCACGCCGATGCTTCATGAAGTCGCGGCGAGCGATCTCGAGATCACGAATATCGTCAATCCCCTCCGAAAACTGCTTCGTAAAGTTGAAGTGTTGGTAGGTGACGTGAACGAGATCGACCTGCAAAATAAGCAGGTCCTGATTTCGCGCGGTTACCGCAATCATTCGCAACAACTGAACTACGATCATCTTGTCATCGCACTGGGATCGATCACCAACTTTTACGACATCCCGGGTCTGGCCGACCTAGCTGTGCCAATGAAGTCCCTTCGCGATGCTGTCCAGTTGCGCGCTCAAGTTATTCGACATTTGGAAGAAGCAAATTCGGAGACCGATGCCGCCTACCGGCAATCGTTTCTCACCTTCGTAGTAGCAGGCGGCGGCTTCGCCGGGGTGGAGACGGTAGCGTCGTTAAATGACTTCGTGCGGGATGCGCTGCCGTTCTACCCCAATCTGAGTGAGGACATGTTGCGAGTTGTGCTCGTGCATTCTGGTCGGGTGATCCTGCCGGAACTGGGTGAGAGCCTGGGACGACACGCGCAAAAGGTTCTCGCGCGGCGCGGCGTGGAAATCCGATTTAATACCCGCGTCAAGAGCGTGACAGAGAGCACGGTCTTTTTAACCGACGGCTTCCAAATTCCATCCCGCACTTTGGTGTGGACTGCCGGGACGGTGCCCAGTCCGCTGATCTCCTCACTTCCCTGCGCAAAGGAACGGGGTCGAATCATTGTGAACCAATTTCTGCGGGTGCCGAATTGGCCGAGTGTCTGGGCAGTAGGTGATTGCGCGCTCGTACCTGATGTCAGAAGTCCGGGTCAATTTCATCCGCCAACCGCGCAACATGCCATGCGAGAAGGCAAGGTCGTGGCGCGCAATATCGCGGGCGCACTCTTGGGTCGTCCTCCAAAATCATTTTCATTCAAAACAATCGGGTTGCTGGCCTCGATTGGTCGTCGCGCCGGGGTGGCGCGCATCTTCGGCTTCAATTTCTCCGGTTTCCTGGCCTGGTGGATGTGGCGGACGATTTATCTGAGCAAACTGCCCGGCTTCGACAAAAAGGTCCGGGTCGCATTCGACTGGACACTCGACCTTATTTTTCCCAAGGACGTTTGCGCAGTGCACGACCTCCCAGACCGTCATGATTCCCATCGTCCGGAATTAATAAACAATGCGAATGGAAAAAATGGCGATCACGAACTGGGTCCGCGCGAGGCAGTCAGCTTGAATATGGGACGTCACATGTCTGGGAGCGAACCCACGGGACGCGAAACAGGCTTGTAATTATCGGCTCGTTGCCATGCTTCGTTGTGCCGTACTCAGTCTCTCAGTCGGCACCGCTCTTCGCATGTTCCGCAACCCTGGTCGGCGCTTTCCGGTAGGGAGCGGCGCCGGTCCAATCCTGACCGCCGGCTCCGGTGGTAAACTCTGGGCCAGTTTTTCAAAAAACGCCCGGCGTTTCGGATATAATATCTGACTAATCGTTAAGTACATTTTTGAGTATTTCCTTCCAATACTAGAAACCGGCTCGGCCTGATTTTATTCCGCGGGCGCTCCCGTTCTCTCTCAGGAAGATTTTGCCGACGACACCTGACCTCTCACAGATGAATACAGCTAAACGAGCGCACCTCGCGCGAATACAATTGTAGCAGGGCTACCCTCTGTTCTCTCCGGGACCCACAGCAACTTTTGGGAATATAAGTTAGCCAGATTGGTATGAAGGAATAAAGGCCTACCAATTCAAATTATGTCTACGACGATTGCCAGTATCCTCAATTTTGCGGGGCCGGACATGATTGTCGTCCTCCTCGTCGTTTTGCTCCTGTTCGGAGCGAAGAAGCTGCCCGAACTCGCCCGAGGGATGGGTCGAGCGGTAAAAGAGTTTGGTGCAGCCCGCGATGAGATAGAGCGAGAATTTAGTCAGTCCGGCCCCAAAGTCGTCGGAAAGCCAAAACTAGTTGATGAAAAAAGCGAGGCGCCATCCGCACGGTCATAACATCCGGCGGCGGCTAACATTCAATAGAACGCCGGTGCCAATGCTAATGCTAAAGGGATTGGCGTGCATGGCATATCCATGGTTGCTCATTTTGGTTAAGATCGCCCGCTACATCGATCAGCCATACGCAATCGGTCCGTTTCATTCGTCGAGGCGTCGATGACCAGATCGCTGGCCGTTTATTACGAACATCCGGATTGGTTCGTCCCGCTGTTCGCGGAACTCGATGCGCGCAACATCAGTTACTTGAAACTGGATGCTTCGTGTCATTCCTACGATCCCGCCGCAATCGCGGTAGATTTTTCGTTGTTCTTCAATCGGATGAGCGCGTCTGCGTATCTGCGCGGGAATAGTCACGGAATATTCTTCACGCATGCCTATCTCGCTCACCTTGAAGGAGCCCGTGTTCGAGTACTCAACGGCAGCCGAGCCTTTGCCTTGGAAGCCTCCAAGGCGCGACAACTTCAATTGCTCCGCTCGCTCGGAATATCCTTCCCGAAAACTCAGGTCGTTAATTGCGCCGGCGAAATTCTTTCTGCTGCGCAGCAAATTGGTTTTCCTCTGTTGGTTAAGCCAAACATCGGCGGACGCGGCGCGGGCATCGTGCGTTTTGATTCCATCGAGCAGCTCAAGGCCGCGATCGAAGCATGCACTTTGCAACTGGGAATCGATCAGATCGCGCTTGTTCAAGAACTCATTCCGGCGCGCAACGGCCAGATCACGCGTGTAGAAACGCTTGGCGGTAAATTTCTTTACGCCATCAACATTCGCGTGACCGGCGAGAGCTTCAATCTTTGCCCGGCGGAACTGTGTCAGATCGAAAGCGTCGCCGAATTTCTCGAAAATCCCGGGGCGAAAACCTCTCAAGCTGGACTGACAGTCGAATCCTTCACGCCACCGCGCACACTTATCGATGTCGTTGAGAAAATCGTCGCGGCGGCCGGAATCGATGTCGGCGGCGTGGAATACATGATAGACGATCGCGACGGCCGAGCCGTCTTCTACGACATCAATGCGCTGTCGAACTTCGTGGCCGATGCCCCGCGCGTCATCGGCTTCGATCCGCATATCCAACTGGTCGATTTTCTCGAACGGCAACTGGGGGATCACTAATGCGCTACGGTTATTGGTTGCCAGTCTTTGGCGGCTGGCTGCGAAACATCGACGACGAAGCGATGGAAGCGAGCTGGAACTATGTCAGCAAACTGGCTCGGCGAAGTGAAGAAATCGGTTACGATTTGACGCTCGTCGCGGAGTTGAATTTAAACGACATCAAAGGTGCCGGCGCCCCTACCCTGGATGCCTGGAGTACAGCGGCCGCGCTGGCGGCGGTCACCGAACGACTCGAATTAATGGTCGCGGTGCGTCCGACGTTTCATTCGCCTGCTCTTCTCGCCAAACAAGCCGCCAACATCGATCACATTAGTGGCGGCGGACGCCTCTCGTTAAATGTTGTCAGCTCTTGGTGGGCCGACGAAGCCAGGAAATATGGGATTGATTTCGAACAACACGACGATCGATATGCGCGCACGGCGGAATGGCTCGAAATCGTGGACGGCATGTGGAAGGAGGACGGATTCTCCTTCACCGGAAAATATTACCGCGTTGAAGACGGAACGCTCGCACCCAAACCGATCAGCCAGCCGCGTCCGGTAATTTACGCAGGCGGCGAATCGGAAGCGGCCAAAAATTTAATCGCTCAACGATGCGACGCCTACGTGATGCATGGCGACCCGCCGGCGCGGATTCGCCAGAAGATTTCCGATATGCAGTCACGCCGCGAAAAACTGGGCTTACCACCGATGCGGTACGGCGTCGCGGCCTACGTCATCGTTCGAAGCACGGAAAAAGAAGCGCGAAAGGAGCTCGCTCGCATTACCAACGTCAAAACGTCCGCGGCTGGATTCGATAACTATCAGCAATGGCTCAGTGGCACCAAGCTCGAGGGCTCGATGTCGATCCAGGAATATTCAGTTTCCAATCGAGGATTACGTTCGGGGCTGGTCGGCACGCCCGATCAGGTCGCGGCGACAATCGCTGAATTCGAGGAAGCAGGCGCAGATTTGCTTCTCCTCCAATGCAGCCCACAACTCGAAGAGATGGAGCGTTTTTCCGCCGAGATCATTGGCAAGACAAAACCCGTCCGAAGTTTCCGGTAACCAATCAATCGTCGCAGGATGCTCCGTGTTTCATTATGCGATCTATCCAAACTAATCTTATATGAAATCTTTGGCCTTCATCGTTCAGCCTTCATCCCTCATCCTTGATTTCATATGCCACGTTGTCCCTGGGCGACTGCTGAACCAAACATCACCTACCACGATAAGGAATGGGGCGTACCGGTTCATGACGATCGAAAACTGTTTGAGTTTCTGATCCTCGAGGGCGCGCAGGCGGGGCTGAGCTGGACGACGATTCTCAAGAAACGGGAGAACTATCGCAAAGCGTTCCACGGATTTCGCGCAGAAAAGATCGCGCGCTACGGCCGACGCGATGTGAAGCGGCTGCTCAGCGACGCCGGGATCGTGCGGAACCGGTTGAAGATTGCGGCGACGATCCGGAATGCGAAAGCGTTTCTCGCGGTTCGGGAAGAGTTCGGCAGTTTCGACGCTTACCTCTGGAATTTTGTCGGCGGCAAGCCGAAGCAGAATCGCTGGCGGCGAATGGCTCAGGTGCCGGCGCACACAGCCGAATCCGATGCAATGAGCCGTGATCTGGTTAAGCGCGGATTCAAATTCGTCGGCTCAACGATCTGCTATGCGTTGATGCAAGCGACCGGCATGGTAAACGATCATCTCGTATCATGCCCGCGACACTTGAAACTCGGTGGTACGCTTTGGCGCAATTAACGAATCAACGGTTCTTCCCGGGGCTCAACCTCTCAACCCTCAACTCCTCAACTTATGTGGGTCGTATTTCTTCGCGCGGTGAACGTCGGTGGAACTAATCGATGCCAACCGGCGTTGATCGCGA
>JBEEHZ010000009.1:0-10526 GCA_041167705.1 Verrucomicrobiota bacterium
CGGCGGGAAACTGTGTTCCTGGCCAAATAGGATTCCGATTTTTTTCATGTAATGGGTTTTGTCATTTCGAGCGAAGACGAAGTCGAAGTCGAGAAATCTCTTATCGTTTCAGTATAACAGAGGTTGACCTCGTTCGTCTCCCGACTCTCTCGCCGCTACCCTCGCGGCCTGACCGTCCATGTCGCTCGCCCCACTCGCTCCATTCCTCGACTTCGCTCGGAATGACAAGAAGCGAAGCCTAAAACCTTTTCGGATGCCAATCGGGATTCTTTAGGCTGCCCTCGCCTTTGTATTCGAAAAGTTTGTAAACCGGCGCCAGTAATATGCCCGGTCCTTTTGGGTCGATTCGCACCTCGAAGTCGAGTTTGTCGTCGACGAAATGAATATCGCCAGTGCCGAGCATGGAGAAAAGTCTTCCTGCGACCTCGAAATTGTCGGTGTGAATAACCCCTTTTTGAACGGTGAAATCCGCGGTCGCATTCCGGGCGATGCTGTAGCCGGCGCCCGGGACGACCAGATTTAAAATTCCAGAGAGGGGCCCGAAGACCGGAATCGCGAACACGTCGCCGTTGGCCACGTTCATTTTGCCGCTGCCTTGCATTGTTCGCGAGTTGTCGCCGAGGCCGGTGAAATCGTACGTGCCGCTGAGCTGGCCGTGCGCGGTTTTGTAGTTGTAATAGAGATCGGTCAGGCGCGGAAAATCCACGGCGTCGACGGCAAGCTTGGCGTGATAACGAGGATCGCCATGCGCCAGCGAAATGTCCGCGCTGCCATCAACGTCCCCTGCAAAAAGTCCGCCGCGAACATCGACAATCTGCAGGTGATCGTTGGTGAAAAGAAGTTTCCCGGCGATTTTGTGGAAGGGTAAAGTCTTGCCTAGAAAAACGTAATCCATCCCCGACGGCGCATCGACGTTGATCTCAAGTCGCGTGCTTTTGCCGCCGCGAAATTGATAGACGCCGTTCGCCGTGATCGTCGGCGGCTGATGAAATTTGTAAGGCGCGACGTTTTTCGGCAGATCCGGATCAATCCAAAACGCTACTTCGGTCGGGCGAAGATTCGCTTTGACGTTCGAGACGCGAACTTCGTGTTTGGCGAAATCGTAGGTAAAAGTTCCGGTACCTGCTCCTTCGTCGCGCTTGATTTGGAAATTTTCATAAGTGACCGCGCCGTCCGCGAAATGCACTTTCGAGGTTGCGTTGTTCATCCATTGGCCGCGGAAACGGGTGCGATCCAGCGCGATGCTTCCGTCGCCTTGCCAGCTTTCCGGATTTCGATCTTTCCCACGAATGGCGAGTTGAATCACCGGCGGGCGGGAGCATTCCCATTCTGCCAGAAATTCCTGAATTTCAGGCGAGACAAACGGCCGCAATTCACTCGGTGCCAGCGGCCCGTCGATGTTTAACCGAAATTCATTCGGCGCTTCGAACACCTCCGCATGAAGATCGCCGGTCGGGTGTCGAATCCGAATATCGCGCAGCCAGGTGCGCTCGCCATCCCAGGAAAATTCCATCCGACATCCCGAGAGGGGCAAATTTTTGTAAGCGACATTGTCGACCGCGGCGTGGCCGATCAGTTTTAACTGCGGACGCTCGCCGCTGAAATTCGCCGAACCGGAAACATCGATCACCGGCGGTGAATTAAAGGTGGCGTCAGCCAGGGCGCCACCGGTGTCCGCCGCATCCAGCAATGATTTGAGATCGAGGCTGCTCCGCGCTTGGAAGCTTGCCGCATTTGTTCGCCGGCCCCAGTTCGCAGTCGCGGCAAAGCCGCCCAAACGATCGTTCCATTCACATCGCGAAACGGTGAGAGTTTGATCACTCCACTCCGCCGACGCAGCAAGATCCCGGATTTCATAACCTTTTCGCTTAAGCAGATTTCCCTGCAGCGTCGCCTCGGCGCGCGCATCTTCGAGCTGGGCGAGGTCGCCGCTAAATTTCACCTGCAAGGAAGGCGGACCGTTCGGGAAACTAAATCGCTGCAGTTCCGCGACAGTTCGGCGCAGGATCGACATTCTCTTTTGCCGCTCCTCCTCCGACAGCGGCGGCGACGGCTGATAATCCGCCCGCTTGATCAATTGACCGGTAACGGAGACGCGCACGCCGCAAAAGATTCCTTCGGCCTGGCTGACGTAAATCTGTTCCGGCGGAAAATAAATGTGTGCGTGAAACCTTCTGAGCTGCGGCTGCTCGGTTTTGCCCTGCGGGCCTTTCAGCGGAAGCGTGACCTCGGCATTGCGAACATCGAGCGCGTTGAGAAACGGCTGATGATAAAAAAAAGCGGCGTAATTGATATCAAGCACGATTTCGCTGATGAACGCGAGCGTGTGAGTGCGATCTTGATAACTGAAAATGCGGACGTTCCGCGCGACCAGGCCGCGAAATGGATTGAGTGTGAGGCGGTCGATCGACGCTTCGACACCGCGCCCGTGCAATTCCTCCACAATCCGCGCCCGGGTACGCCCGCCAAAACCCTTCCGCGCCAGATACCATCCGCCGCCGATCGCGGCCGCGATGACGAGGACGATTGCCAGCCGCAAAATCGAACGCGCCAGCCGATGCGCGAAGATCGATTGTCGATCTTGCGCACTCTCAACAGTCTTGGGTTCCTCAGCAACAGTTGGCATTAGCGGTCGTGTACAGAGCCACAGATGAACCCAGATTTACACAGATTTTTACAGAGAAGCTCTCGCCCCGCTTTCATCCGTGTTCCATCTGTGTGAATCTGTGGCGATGACAATTTCTGATCTGCCCGCGATCAATGCGTCTCTCAACGCGGTCAGCACTGTTTTCATTGCGGCGGGCTGGTTTTGGATCCGCCGCAACATCTGGCAGCGCCATGTGCCGTGCATGATCGTTGCCCTGATCGCATCGAGCGCTTTCCTTATCGGTTACATTGTCTATCACGTTCATGTTGGTGAAAAATCTTCCGGCTACACCGGGTTGATCGCGTGGATTTATTTCCCGCTGCTGATTACGCACGTTTTGCTCGCGTTCGTCACCCTGCCGCTCGTGATCGTCACCCTCGTGCCCGTCTTCCGCCGCCGCTGGGATCGACATCGACGGGTCGGCCGCTGGACGATGCCGATCTGGCTCTACGTCTCGGTCACTGGCGTCCTCGTTTACTTCATCCTCTACCATTGGTTCCCACCGCCGAATCTGCGCTGATTCTGTAGAGGCCGCTGTCCCCAGCGGCAATCTCACGTAATGCCGCCGAGACGGCGGCCGCTACAGCGAGCGCGCCGAATCTTGCACTTGGCCAGTAGTTAATGTTTGCTCAAGAAGGCCGCGACAAGGCAAAATAAGCCATGGTGACGATCGCCACATTTAACGAACCGGACAAAGCGAAGGGTCTAAAGCAGCGCTTCCAACAGGCCGGCATCAATGCGGACATTCATAATGAAGGCCACCTTCAGGCGGTCGCGTTCATGTCCCGCCCGAAGGCGAATGCCAAAGTCATGGTGGACGATGCCGATTTCGAACGCGCCCAAAATTTAATGATCGAATGGGAAACAACCGATCCGGACGTTGCCGCCGCCATTATTCGCTGCCCGCAGTGCGGGTCATCGAACATTGAGTATCCGCAAATGACACGGAAGTTCCTGACACCGGCGTTGGTCGGGCTCCTTTGCGCGATGAAAATCATTCCCAAGGAATTCTATTGCCAGGATTGTCATTACACGTGGAGCAACGAGGAAGAGCGCACCATCGGCCGGCTCTGGCACCGGTTCTTCCCGGGACGCGAGGAAGCGACCTAGGTTTTCGGCGCATCGCGGCTGGAAATTGGCCGCGTCCGCGACCAAGTTACCGCCCGCGCTATTTGAACCATGAAGTGGCTCTTCGTCCTGTTTCTCGCAATCATCATCTTCGGCGGCGCCGCCTGGTTTGGGTACAACTTTGTTTTCAAAGAAGACATCCAGGTCCGCAAAGAGCAGCGCGGCGAAGTCGCTCCCGAACCGAGACTCGATCTGACCCTGCCGGAATATGAGGCCGCGGCCAAATTGCGACAGGAAGGAAACATTCCGGAAGCGCGCGCCGCCCTCACCGCTTTCATCCAAAAATATCCGACCAGCCCGCACGCCGACGAAGCCAAGGATTTGTTAGGCGAAGTCAACGTCGACATTCTTCTTTCCCGCACGCCCTCGCCCGAGAAAGAAGGATACATCGTCAAACCGGGCGACGTTTTGCAGAAGGTCGCGCGCAAAGTGAAATCGACGCCTGAACTTATCATGCGGATGAATAATTTGAGCGGCACGATGCTTCACATCGGCGAGCGCTTGCTCATCTCGCATCCGGATTTCTCCATCGTTATTCAGCGAAAACCCAAACTGCTCGTGGTCCTTAATCGCGGTGGATTTTTCAAGCAATACCATGTGCGCGAGGAAAAATTGCCGGCCAAAGTGCCATCCAAAGTCACGACCAAGGTCGCCGAAGTGATGGCGTGGAACGGTGGCAAACGCGTCGGCTTCGGCACCAAAGAATTCATCGGGAGCACGCGGTGGATCCGGCTCAGCTCGCAGACCTACACGATCTATTCCGTGCCGGATTCGGCGCATCCTGCGTTGTCCCAGCCGCCGCCTCCACAGGGAATTGGCCTCGCCGCGGCGGACGTGGAAGAATTAAGCAGTCTCGTTAATAACAAGACCCCAGTCACGATCACCGATTAACGCGATGGAACTGCAACCGCTCGATTTTGAAAAACCGATCCTCGAATTGGAACGGCGCTTGCAGGATTTGAAGGCGCACTCGCGCGAGCACGATGTCGATCTTGATTCGGAAGTGGAATCGATCGAAGCCAAACTGCGCGACACCCGTCGTCAGGTTTACGGCAACTTGAGCGCGTGGCAGCGGGTTCAGATTGCCCGGCATGTGCAACGCCCGTTCGCGCTCGATTATATCGAGCGTTGCTTCACGGGTTGGACTGAGCTGCACGGCGACAGACATTTCGCCGATGACAAAGCGATGCCGAGCGGACTGGCGATGCTCGATTCGCAACGGTGCGTCGTCATTACCCATCAGAAAGGCCGCAACACCAAAGAAAACGTGATGCGCAATTTCGGTTGCGCGCACCCGGAAGGCTATCGCAAAGCCCTTCGGCTAATGGAACTCGCGCAAAAATTCGGAATGCCGGTGATTTCGTTGATCGACACTCCGGGGGCGTTTCCAGGAATCGGTTCGGAAGAACGTCACATCTCGGAAGCGATCGCGGTCAATTTGCGCGAGATGATGAACTTGCGAATACCGATTATCGCCGCGGTGATCGGCGAAGGCGGCTCGGGCGGCGCGCTTGGGATCGGCGTGGCCGACCGCGTTTTGATTTTGGAAAACGCCTATTACTCGGTGATCAGCCCCGAAGCTTGCTCCGCGATTTTGTGGCGCGACCGGCGTCACGCACCGGAAGCCGCGGAAGCACTGAAACTCACGGGGCAGGATTTGTTGAAATTGGGTGTGGTCGACGAAATTGTGGACGAACCAGAAGGCGGCGCACACCGCGATTACGAAACGGCCGCGGCGAACCTCGGCACAGCGTTACGGCGAAACCTCGAGGGTATCATCGCCACGCCGGTCGATGAGTTGCTCAAGAAGCGCTACGACAAATTTCGCAAACTCGGCAATTTCGCCGAGCCGAAGACGAATTCTGCGCGTTCATAATTGGTGATGCGACTCGGGGATTGTCGATTTTGTGCTGTCATCCCGAGTGGAGCGAGGGATCTCCCATTCGAAGTGACGAGCACACCAACCAATCAGCGTGATCAACGCCGTCATGTGAGATCCTTCACTTCGTTCAGGATGACCACGCGGCGGATTGTTGCTCTTGCTGTAATTTTATTCGCTCCGTTCGTTGCGAAATCGTTCGGAGCTCAGCCCGGTTCCGCAGCAGGCTTCGATTATTACCGCGACACCCTCGCCTTCGCGAACACAACCGTGTTCGCCTACGAACAGGGAAAAATCGTTTCTCACCGCAATTTCTTTGAAAGAAAAAAACCGGACCGGTATACGCGCCGTTGTTTCGTCATGACCCGGACCGTTGAGCAGTTTTACAAGTTCTCGCGGTTCGATCCGAATTCCCCTCGATTGGACGAAAGCGAACTGCATAAACGAATTCGCGCGGTCACGCGCAAACCGCCATGGCACGACCCATTGCCGCCGGAAAAACGGATCGTCTTCCCCGGCTATCGCAATTTGCGGGAAATGAGTCAGGCGCACACCAGGTTGATGCAAAGAAACATCGGCCTGGGCTGGGTCGCTTATCTGCGGCCGGGAAATTTCCGGATGTTTTATTTGCACAACCGGACTTATCAGGCAAAAACACACCAAGAGCTCGAGCAAACGCTCGTACGCGGGGAATTTTTCATCGCCTATCTCTCCGACTACCCAATCCTGCACATCAATCACTCCGTTCTCGTTTACACGCACGACGGCCAGCGATCAGCCGACGGCACCGATCATTATCTTGTTTACGATCCGAATCATCCCGACGCGCCGCGACATTTGAAATGGCTGCCGGCCAATCGCGAGTTCAATTACCAGAAAGATCAGGAATTTGTCGGCGGGTTTACCCGCGTCTTTCAGGTTTACGGGAAATTTCTGCAGTGAATTGTAGCCGCTTCGCTATGCGAAGCGTACCCTGCGCTTTGAATTGGGCCTGGACCAATGTCGCCCACAGGGCGACCGGCTACAGGGGCGGAAATAAAAATCGTAGCGCCGGTTCAACCCGCATCGC
Organism: Verrucomicrobiota bacterium; assembly: GCA_041167705.1. Lineage (GTDB taxonomy): Bacteria > Verrucomicrobiota > Verrucomicrobiia > Chthoniobacterales > UBA10450 > AV40. The sequence continues at coordinate 6,724 of JBEEHZ010000009.1, forward strand.
CCAGGCGCCTTCGCTGTGATCGCCGCCTTCGATCTCGTGGTAATGTAAATCTTCGAACGGGTGCCAGCCTTTCTCGATGAGAGCCGCGCATAAAGTATGCGCGCGTTCCCAGCCGGGTTCGTTTGTTCCGGTATCGAGCCAGATTTTGAGCGGAAGTTTTCGGTCGAGCTCGTTGACCATTTTCACGATCACTTGATCGTCCCACCAAACCGATGGCGACATCGCGATCAGCCGCGTGAAAAAATTCGGGAACCACAGGCCTAACGAAAGCGTCAGAAGTCCGCCGAGCGACGAACCTCCCAGGGCGGTGAATTCCGCTTCCGGTTTCGTCCGATATTGTTTGTCGATGTACGGCTTGAGCTCTTCGATCAGGAAGCGCCCATATCTTCGCGCCCAACCTTTGCTCCGTTTTTTGCGCTTAGCGTTTTCATCAATTACGCCCGGCGTCGGCGCGTACTCGTGGATCCGATCTTCGCCCGTGTTCGCGATTGCCACGATGATCAATGGCTCGATCAAATTTTCCCGAATTAAACGTTGCGCAGTTTCGTCCACACTCCATTCCGTCCCCGCAAAAGAGGTGGCGGCGTCAAAGACATTCTGTCCATCTTGTAAATACAAAACCGGATAGCGCGTTCGCGAGAAGCGCCGATAGCCCGGCGGCAAGTAAACGAGAACATCGCGACGATTTCCGAGAATCTTCGATGGAAATCCCCGGTGCCGCCTGATTGTTCCCGTGAGTGTGTGTTTCGACATGAAAACGAGACGCTTCGTATGTCATTCCGAGCTTGTCGAGGAATCTCTTACTATTTCCGAATGCGAATTAGCTTAAGAGTGAGAGATTTCTCGACTTCGCCTGCGCCTTCGCTCGAAATGACAAAACGCAAATGAACGAACGTTACATCAAATGGCACACGCCCTGGCTCAGCCGCGAGTTTGAAATGCTCGCCTTCGGTGACCGCGGCGGTCTGCCGTTGATTTTATTTCCGACCTCATTCGGCAGCTATTACCAAAACAAGGATTTCGGTCTCGTCGGTTCGGTCGCGGACTATGTCGATGCCGGCAAAGTCACGGTTTACTGTCCGGACGCGATCGATCTCGACAGTTTTTACAACAAGGGAATTCATCCGGCCGATCGGATGAAAACGCATAATGCTTATGAAAACGTGATCGTGCGCGATGTGTTCGAACACGCGCGGCGCGAGTGCCATTGTCATCGTGTGGCCGTGTGCGGTGCGAGTCTCGGGGCGTATCACGCCGGTAACATCGCATTTCGCCATCCCGATCTAGTCAGTCATTTCATCAGTCTGAGCGGTTCGTTCGATATCAGCGATTTTTTTGACGGCTATCACGACGACAATATTTATTTCAACAGCCCGTACGAATACCTGCCGAACACGACCGATCCCTGGAAATATAATCACATGGGCATCATCATCGGCACCGGCGAATGGGACAACACTCGCCACGAATCTTATCAGCTTTCGGAAATTCTGAACGCGAAGGGAATTCAGCATTGGCTGGATGACGGCAAATGGCGCGGCCACGATTGGAACTACTGGCGCGACATGCTGCCCTATTATTTGTCGACGATTTAGTCTGTGGCGGCCGCTGTCTCGGCGGCAAATTGCATGCGCCGCTGAGGACACCGGCCTCTACAACGGAATGACAAAAAACGAAATTCTGCTCGGCGCGCACATGTCTATCGCCGGCGGCGTGCACACTGCGATCGAGCGCGGCCGTTCGATCAAGTGCACCGCGATCCAAATGTTCGTGAAGAACAACATGCAATGGTTCGCGCGCCCACTCGAACGCCGAGAAATCCGCGCCTTCCTCGAACATCGACAACGCGACGAGTTATTGTCGATCTTTGCCCACGCCAATTATCTGATCAATCTCGCGGCCACGAATCCGCAGTTTCACACCAATTCGATTCGCGCCTTGTCTGAAGAACTCATCCGCGCGGACCAGCTCGAGTTGCCGTTTCTAGTTTTGCATCCCGGCGCGCATCTGGGCGCCGGCGAAGAAGCAGGGCTCGAGAAAATTGTTGGCTCGATCAACCAGGTGTTTCGAAAAATCCCGAAAGTAAAAACACGGATCGCGCTCGAGACGACGGCCGGACAAGGTTCATGTCTTGGTCATCGCTTCGAGCACATCGCGTACATCATCGGCAATGCGCGCGAACCGGAGCGTCTCTGCGTTTGTCTCGACACCGCGCACATTTTCGCGGCCGGTTACGACATCGGCAGCGGCGCTGGGACCAAGAAAACGTTTCGCGAGTTCGATCGCGTAATCGGTTTCAACCGTCTCGCCGCGATTCACGTGAACGATTCCAAGACAACGCGCGGTTCACGCGTGGATCGACATCAACACATCGGCAAAGGCCAAATCGGTTTCGACGCATTCCGTTTCATCATGCGCGACCGCAGATTCCGCAAGATCCCGAAAGTTCTCGAAACGCCGAAGGGCAAGGAACTCCGCGAAGACGTCGCGAACATGAAAACACTGCGTGGATTGCCGTAGGTGGATCGAGCAGTCCCTTGCTCGATGCTAGAAAATAATGCGCCTTCGGCGCGTCATTAACATCGCGCGGCGGAGCGCGCGATCCACCCTAGCTGATTAGCCGGATCGCGAGCGGATAACGGTAAAGTTTGCCTTCGCTCGCCTGGATCGAAGCGACGATGACAAAGATTACATTAAGAATGTGGAGCAAAATGAGGATCGGAATTCCGATCAGGACCAGACAAAGAATTCCCGCGATAATGTTCCAGATCAGCATCGAAATCTGAAAGTTCATCGACTCCTTGCCGTGGGCATCGATCTCGGGTGAATCCTGACGCTTTGCCAGCCAAACAATGAGCGGTCCAACAATGTGACCGGCCACCGGCACCAAGAATCCGACCAAAGCGGCGGCATGCGCAAGAATGCACCACGTGCGCACGCTGGTAGATGTCGAGGTTGTTGTCGTCTCCATAATTTTATCCTTTCACGCGCTCGATGTGAGCGCCGAGCTCGCTCAATTTTTCATCCAAATGTTCGTAGCCGCGGTCGATGTGGTAAACGCGGCTGACTTCGGTAATTCCATCTGCCTTCAGGCCGGCAAGCACGAGCGCGGCCGACGCGCGCAAATCGCTCGCCATCACCGGCGCGCCGAGAAGTTGATCGACCCCTTCGATTCGCGCGGTCGCCCCTTCCAGCTCCATGTGCGCACCCATCCGTTTCAACTCTGCCACATGCATATAGCGCTGTGGAAAAATATTTTCGGTGATCGAACTCAAGCCCCGCGTGGTCGAAAGCAGCGCGCACATTTGCGCCTGCATGTCGGTCGGAAAACCGGGATACGCTTCGGTCGCAATCTCAAGCGGCTTGGCCGCGCCGTTTGGCGAAACCGAAACTGCCTTATCTTCGACCCCGACACGAAAACCGGAATTCTCCAGTGCATTGATGACCGCAGTAAGATGTTGCGGTTCAGCGCGCTTAATCGTTACGCCTTTCCCGCAAATCGCTCCCGCGACCAGAAACGTTCCCGCTTCAATCCGATCGGGAATGATGTCGTGCTCGGTCCCGTGTAATTCCTTCACGCCTTCGACAATGATGCGGCGAGTCCCCGCACCTTCGATCGTCGCGCCCATTTTGTTCAGAAAATTTGCAAGATCGACAACTTCCGGTTCCTGGGCCGCGTCTTCGATCACTGTCGTTCCGTCGGCGAGCGCGGCCGCCATCATCACGTTGTCGGTGCCGAGCACCGTTGGCCCAAATTTTCCCCGCAAATTCACAACTGCCCCCTTCAATTTCGGGGCGAACAC
>JBEEHZ010000010.1:0-2698 GCA_041167705.1 Verrucomicrobiota bacterium
CCGCCAATGCCGAACATGGGAAGAAACGCGGTTGCCCATAACATCGGCACCGTGAATCGGATTGATCCACCCCAGAGCGAAATGAAAAACGCGCTCAGGATGATGACCGACGGAATTGAAATCAGCAGCGTAGTCGTTTGGAAAAATGCGCTCACGGTCGAACCCATTCCGGTGAGCCACATGTGGTGCGCCCAAACGACGAACGACAAAAAGCCGATCACGAGGACGGAGAAGACGAGCGATTTGTAACCCCAGAGCGGCTTGCGCGAATTATTGGCGAGAATTTCGGCGACGATTCCGAACGCCGGCAGGATTAACACGTAGACTTCCGGGTGACCGAGAAACCAGAATAAGTGTTGCCAGAGCAGCGGACTGCCACCGCCGCTGATGTGGAGCGGCGCGCCGTTCACGATCATTCCAGTCGGCAGAAAAAAGCTGGTCGCCGCCGTCCGATCCATTAGTTGCATGACGATCGCAGCCTCCAGCGGAGGAAACGCGAGCAACAACAAGAAGGCGGTGACAAATTGCGACCAGACGAAAAATGGCAGCCGCATCCAGGTCAGGCCTTTGGCGCGCAGTTGAATGATGGTGGTAATAAAATTGACAGCACCGAGCAGTGACGACGTGATCAGGAAAATGAATCCGACGAGCCACAAGGTTTGGCCGTTGAGAAACGGATGAAACCCCGGACCCTTGTCAGAAATATCGGACAACGGTGTATAGGAAGTCCAGCCGCCCTTGGCTGCGCCGCCGGGAACAAAAAAACTGGCCAACATGATTGCACCGCCCACGCCGAACGCCCAGAAACTTGCGGCATTCACTTTCGGAAAAGTCATGTCCGGCGCGCCGATTTGAAGGGGCACGACAAAATTCCCAAAGGCGGCGAAAGCGACCGGCACCACGCCCAGGAAGATCATGATCGTGCCGTGCATCGCGCCCAGCGAGTTGTAAAACTCGGGCGTCATCTTGCCGTCCGGCATGGTGTTGGCCCCGAAGAAATACGGCAGCCACCTCCCAATCACCGGCAGGGCCTGGCCCGGATACGCCAGCTGCCAGCGCATGATCATCATCAAAGAGAAACCGAAGAAGAGAAAAGTGAGACCGCAAAGCCCGTACTGGATCCCGATCATCTTGTGGTCGGTCGAGAAAATGTATGTACGCCACCAGCCGAGCTCGTGATGTTCGTGTTCCCCGGAGTGGGCGTGAGGGTCGTGATGGGTTTCGAAAGAAGTGGAAGCGTCCATTCGAGAAAAAGTTACCTTCTCAATATTGAAAGAGAAAGCCTCATTGCAAAGTCCGAATTTGATCAATTGTCGATCTTGCGTCGATCGTAAAGCATCGGGCTCGGTCTTTTCTACTCCAAATACCCGAATCTCCGCAGCGAAGGCGCCGCTGCCTGCAGCTTGGAGACAATTTGCGGCGGGCTGGTTCGCCAGCGACCGAGACTTCCCGGTGGCGTTATTTCCGCCCGCGCGATCGGTTCGGGATCAATTGACGCTTCCAGAAAGTTCAGGATTTGAACCGTCGTCTCCAACGGCTTGGCACAAAGGTCTTCAAAGCGAACACGGAGATAATTTTTCCGAAGACTGCTCTCGCCGTAATCGGCCGCGTGAGAATTGACCTTTTCCCACATCAACACCGAGCGCTCCGGCACCGAACGGAACAGGCGCTCGCTCCAGCTCAGCACTGCGCGACCATGCTTGCGGATCTGATTTTGGTTTCGAGAAAGCGCCATATCGCGGCCGTCGCGCAATACGTGAATAAATTTCAATTCGTCGAATTGAGCATGCAGGAACGGGAGCAAATAAATACTTCGCGGCGCCTTCCAACCCCAGCGTGCCCCGCGTCGCTCCGCTTGCGGAATGTGATGCGCAAGAGCAGCGTGAAAATCCTCTCTCATCCGCGCCGATTGCCAAGGCGTCACTTTTTCTCGACGGCGCTGCGCTGAAACGAACGGATTTATCCAGCGGTCGTGAAACGAATAAAACTCCAGCGCGTCTCCAGCCGAATTCAATTTCGCGCCGAGGTTATAGCCTGCGAGTTTGGCGATGCGCGCGATCACACGCGTTCCGGAGCCGCCGGTCGCGCCGATCACCAATGGATCGAAATTGGCCACGCCGACACTTGCCACGGTGAAGGCTGGTGAGCAATATCCAGCGCTGCCGCAATGTCAGCCTGTCGATGAAGACCAACCGCGCAATTGTCTTTCCTGCCTGGGGCGCGGAATGGATAAATCGCGTCGGGAGTTGTATCCGCGAAAGCCAGCTCCCGCCGTATCCGATATTCTTGATGACCGACGCGGCGACCGATGTGAGTGCTTTGCCCGCGGGGATTGAAGTCGTTCGACGCGATTGCCAGCTTTCAGGAAAGGCGAAAAAGACCGAGTTTTTCCCTTGCTTACCCGAACAGATCGAGACCGCGCTATTGATCGATGCCGACACGCGGGTAATTGGCGACATATCGCTCGGTTTCGAAAAGGCGGAGCAACACGGCATTGCCATTGTCCCGGCGCCACATTACTCGCTGGCCGATTTTCGCAATTTTCGTCAGGTGATGATTAACGAGGGAGTCACGCCACTTGGCCAAATCATTTACAACTCAGGCGTGATATTTTGTCAGCCGCACCGGCCGGACGTGCGCGCGGTATTCGATCTGACGCTCGCCTTGGCGCAAAAATACCGGGACAACGTGTGGAGCG
>JBEEHZ010000011.1:0-12061 GCA_041167705.1 Verrucomicrobiota bacterium
GCGGACGCGTCGCTGTCGGCTCAGGTGTCGGCGAAATCGTCGGTACTTCCCGGGGCGCGAAATACTGCAATCGTTCCTGGGAAATCCAGCGATACAAAATCACGGCGGAAAACGCCGTCGCCAAAAGGACGACCAGCGTTCGCAACGTGCCCAGACGAAGTTTTGCCACGCGATTACTTTTTCAACCACGCGACCACCACGACAATGAGACCGATCACGCTCAAGATCGACATCAGGCCGGCGGGCATCACTTTACCCGTGCGGATAAACTTCGGAACGAACTGCGCCGCGAGTAAAAGAGAAATAACAAATGCGGTGGCTAGTCCAGCGGTACGATGCTGAGGCAGAAGCGCGCCGGCGATGAGGAGCAACACGCCCGTGATCGCGCCCGCGATGATCGACGGCAGACTACCGGCTTTCACGTAGCCGATAATCCCGCCGACAATCGTCAGCGCACCGAAAATGAGGAAGTAAAGTCTCGTCGCGTCCATGTTCGCCTGCTAGCGCACTCGTAATCCAACCGCCCGAGACTGTCCAGCGGCGCGATCACTCCGTGCCCGAGGTTTCATTCGGCGTTTGACGCAAACGTCGCTACATTTCTCGGTGCATTCGTTTCGGTATCGCGAGGGAAAACTCTACTGCGAGGATGTCGACCTTACCCGGGCGGCGGAGCAATTCGGCACGCCGCTCTATATCTATAGCAGCGGCACGATCATCGATCACTTCCGTCGCCTCGACGCTGCCCTTGCGCCGCTCGATCATCTCATTTGCTACGCGGTCAAAGCGAATTCGAACCGCGCGGTCTTGAAACTACTGGCCGAAGCCGGCGCCGGATTCGACATTGTTTCGGGCGGTGAGCTTTTCCGCGCGATCAAAGCTGGAGCCGATCCGAAAAAGTGCACCTTCGCGGGAGTCGGCAAAGCGCGCGACGAGATCGAGTATGCGATCGAGCAAGGCGTTTACAGCTTTAATGTCGAGAGCGAAGCCGAGCTCGAATACATCGACAAAATCGCTGGAGCGAAAAAGTCGCGTGCGCCGATCGCGCTGCGCGTGAATCCCGATGTCGATCCGCACACCCATGAATACATCGCGACTGGATCGCATGAGAACAAATTCGGCATCGCGCTCAATGAGGCGCCGGCAGTTTATGAGCGCGCCGCAAAAATGGGCCACATCGACATCGTCGGCGTGCAGATGCACATCGGCTCGCAAATCACGGAGACGAAACCGTTCGTCGACGCGATAGGAAAGGTCGCGCCGCTCGTTCGCGACTTGAAATCGAAATACAAAATCAAATTCTTCAGCATCGGCGGCGGACTCGGGATTGTTTATGAATCGTCGTTCGAAAGCGGCGCGAAAGAATGGTGGAGTGATTCCGGATCGGTCAAACACCAGTTGTCGATCAAAGAATATGTCGACGCGATTCTGCCGGTGCTCCGCGAGTTGAAAGTCCGCATTTTGCTCGAACCGGGCCGGTTGCTCGTCGGTAACGCCGGCGTCCTGCTCACGCGCGTGCGCTACATCAAGAAATCAGGCCATAAGAAGTTCGCGATCGTCGATGCAGGGATGAACGATCTTATTCGGCCGGCGCTTTATCGCAGTTATCACGAGATCGTCCCTGTGGAGGAGAGGACTCGACCCTCACCTCCATCCTCTCCCTGGCCAGTGAGAGGAAGTCGCGAAGCGGCAGGTGAGGGTGGAATGGAAAAGATCGACATCGTGGGGCCGGTTTGTGAATCGGGAGATTTTTTTGCGCTCGACCGCGAGATGCCCGAAGTGCGCGAAGGCGATTTGCTCGCGATCATGAGTGCGGGCGCCTACGGATTCGTGATGGCGTCGAACTACAATTCGCGCCCTCTACCGGCGGAAGCGCTGGTCCGCGGCGATAAGGCCACGCTGATTAGGAAACGGCAGACCTGGGAAGACTTGGTCCGAGGCGAGGTAGGGTGAGAGCTCCAGTTGCAGATTTTCGTTTCCTGCATAAATACTGCTTCCCCTCAATTCGATGAAACGCCTCCTCCTCATTGCGTCACTGTCTATCCTCGCGCTGGCAGCCAAAGCGGCCGACAACGTCCCTAAAGGCGAATGGATTGTCGTCGTCGGCGGGCCTTCACTAAAAGAATGGGAACAATACAAGGCCCAGCCGCACGATCATTGGTGGGCGAATTTCGTCCGGGCTGCGCGTTTGCGGACCGAACAACTGCGTGACGGTCTCGGACCAAACGCGCCCATCACCTGGCTGGTTTACAAACAGGGTTATCTCGACCGCGCCCCGCAGGAACACCAGGACCTGATCGCCTTCATCGAATCCGTGCGGGACAAATTTAATATCAATCTGGTCTGGTTCCGGAATGGCGACGACGTCATTAAGTATTTGAATAAGGGACAGGACCGCAAACGCCAAAAAGTGGCGGGGTTTGAATATTTCGGCCACTCGAACCGGGCCTGCTTCATGTTCGATTACAGCAGCAACGTGGACAGCGCTGCAAAGTCGTTCCTGCACGAGTCGCAACTTCGCCAGATCAACGGCTGGATCTTCGCCCGCAACGCCTACGTCCAAAGTTGGGGTTGCCACACCGGCGAGGAGATGAGCGAATGGTGGTACCGCGCCACCGGCACCAAGATGATCGGCGCCCTCGGCAAAACGCAGTTCATGATGGAAGAATTGCCCGTCCTCACTTCGCCGGGCGGCAAATGGGTGACGGCGCCGGAGAAACTCACGAGCAAGACAAACTAATTTTCGGATTTCGAATTTCGCCACCAACTCCATTTTCTTCGACGACAAACTGCTCACCGCCAAAAATCCGGAGACTAACCCACCACGCCGCCCGAATGGCCGACCAGCTTGGGTTGCAGAAGTTGGTAATGTTCATCGTCACGGGAACCTGATCATATTTACCGACGGCAGCATCAGTGATTTGGACACGATCGTGCAAACGCAGTCGGCAAAATAACCGAGCTTGAATTTTAACGCGAAATCGCGGATGCAATTGCGAATAGAGTATTGATGAAAGCCGACGACGAAAAAGGGATCAGCGTGATTTTGATTTATACCGCGCTGCTTTTTTTCCTGCTCGGCCTGGCCGGGCGGATGAAAATGAATTTCCATCATCGCATGGAAATCTCGACGGCCGGATTCGTAGTCGCAGGCGTCCTGGCCGCGCTCGCCATCGTGCTTTTCCTGTTTTCCCTGCGGAAGCGCCGCGGCTGATTTGAACGCTGGAGGGGACGCGCTCTGTCGCGTCCGACGAATCAATTCGGTGGATTCAACTGGACGACACGGAGGTCATCCCTCCAGGCTTTGAGTAAACCCGCTCGCCGTCAACGCGCGCACCGTGCTTCACAAAAAAGTCGCGGACTTCCACCGGGAAGTATCGTTTGTCTTTGCCGGAGTTGATCTCGAGCAACATTCCGCCGCCGGGGTTGAGATGTGAATCCAAGTCGTCCAGGAAAAATTTCCACTCTTCTGGATTCCACCCCCGCGACTCGTCGTCACTGCGATTAAACGCGGCAGAGAAACCGGTGATCAGATCAAACTTGCGGCCGAATTCCGGCAACGGCTGAAACGCCCGGATTCTCCAGCTCACGCGCTCCAGTCCGAAGAGCTCAATCAACTCGTTCGACAGCGGAAAGTCGCCAACATCGAGACCGAGGCAGTTGTGACCGGACTGTTTCGCCAGAAATAGGAAAAAACCGGCGCCGCATCCAAGATCGAGAATCTGTTTCGGCGGTGCGCGGTCCAATTTCAGTTCTTGGACGCGCGGGAGATTGATTTTCAGCCAGTGCTCGACATCGGCATATTTTGCATATCGCTGGTCTGAGCCGGCGTAGCGCTGTTGAATGTCGCGCAACCGTTGATTGTCGATCTTGGCGAGGAAGGGCTCGATTCCAGCGCGCCGAGAAAATCTCACGCCTCGAATTTAGGGCGGCGCATTGCGCCTGTCTCTCTGATTTCTGGTAATTGGGGTGCAGCGTCAGTGCTGCAAAACGGCGGCGGACCGTTTCCAGCCGCCGCCATTTTCCTCCCTTATGGCCCTGAAGTTATTCGGCCGCCGCGTTGTGCATTTCCTGCATCGCGTTGCGCATGTCCTGCCGCGCTTTTTGCATGTCATCGAATTTCTTCTGTTGATCCGCCGTCAGGAGCGGCCGGATCTGCGACATTGTTTTGTCCATGATCGCGTGGGTTTTTTCCATCGCGTCCTTGTGAATGGCGACGATTTGCGGCCGGGCCTGATCGATTAGCGGTTGGACCTTCGACTGCTGGTCGGCTGTCAGGTTCAATGCTTTGGTCAGATGTCCCATCGCAAATCCCTGACCGTGGCCTGCGCCAAATCCGCCGTGGGGTCCGGCAAAAGCATAGCCAGCGAGCGCGAGCGCGCCGATGGCTGCGACCGTAAGTAAGTTTCGTTTCATATTTGTTTTCATTTCTATGGTTCGGACTGTTTCATAAGTCGTGACCGCGCGCCGGCCGCGTTGGTTACATTTATTTTTATCTGCTTCAAGCCATGAAACTTGTAACCGGCAGCCATCCACGCCTGTCATTGTCAGTAGTGTGGATACGACTTCGACGACATGGATGATTCTGACGCAGATGCGCTGGTTCAGGGCGCGCTGCGCCATGACGATGAAGCGGCTCGCGAATTGGTTCGCCGTCTTTATCCGCTTGTCGCGAAAATGGTCCGCTCGCATCGACCGCGACGAACTAGTGAAGAGGATCTTTGCCAAATGATTTTCATCAAAGTCTTTCAAAAACTCTCCCAATTTTCCGGCAAAGTGCCGATCGAGCACTGGGTCTCGCGCATTGCTGTGAACACGTGTCTGAGCCAGATCGAATCCGAGAAAGTCCGCCCGGAGGTGCGTCACGCCGATTTGAGCGAAGATGAGCAGGCGGTCGTGGAGAATCTCGCCACCTCGTCTGACGAGCTGGCGCCGGACCGGCAATTGGCTTCGCGCCAGCTGGTCGAACATTTGCTTGAACTGCTCAAACCGGTTGAACGCCTTGTGATCGATTTGCTTTACTTGCAAGGCCGTTCCGTCGAAGAAATTCACAAGATCACAGGCCTGGGCACAGCCGCGATTAAGGTCCGCGCGTTTCGGGCCCGGCAGAAAATGAAAACGCAACTCAACAAGATGTCGGCCGGGAGAAATTTATGAATGATGTCGATCTAGATCGGTTGCTGCGCGCCGCGTCCAAAGAGAAAGACAAGGCGCCCGCGGAAATGCCGTTTGGTTTCGATACCCGCGTGATCGCGCTTTCGCGTCGAAATGGAAACGGTCCCGCCGTCGCGGGACTCCTGCGTCGAATTGCGCTTGCGGCTGCGGCCGTGATCGTTTTGGCGACCGCCGGCGCCTGGCTCGAGTTCAACCGAAGTGACGATGCCATCGTGGCCTCCGGTAACGAATTCGCCATCGCCGATTCGGCCATTCAAGATGAGGTTGCTCCATGAATAGCTCACTGAAATGGAAATTGATCGCCGGTTTCGTGCTGGTGTTTCTGGCCGGCGGCGCCACTGGCGTCTTCATGAGCGCGGCCACAGCGCATCACTTCATCGGCGCACATCGTCACGGTTTTGCCGCTCAGGCGATGAAGAGCCGTTTGCAATGGCAACTTCGCCTAACGGAAGAACAGATGGCCAAGATTTCGCCGATCATCGAGAAAACGGGGGCCAAGCTCGAAGAAATTCGAGGCGACACTGGCCGCCGCGTCCGCGAAACGATTGCCGAAGCGCACCGCGAGATCGCGCCGCTTCTCACGCCGGAGCAACAGCAGCGGTTGAAACAGATGGAAGAACAGCATCGACGTTCGTTCCAAAATCACGGGCCAGGACAGGTTACTCCTGCGGCCGAAACGTCGCCGGAATAACGGGTCAAATTCTTTGCGCCGCGCGGGCAAGTAATTCGCGCACTTCTTCGTCGCTCGTCTGCGAGAAATCCTCGTAATACTGCCCCACGGCTTGAAAAAATTCCGGCTCACTCGCGCAGACGACCTCGTCGGCCTCGTCCTCGAATTCGCGACACGTGTCCGGCGGACCAACCGGCACGGCCACCACAATTTTGGCGGCGCCGCGTTGCCGCAATGCTTTGACCGCAGCGCGCATCGTAGCGCCTGTCGCCAGCCCATCATCGATCAGAATAACAGTGCGTCCGCGAAGCTCAGGCGCCGGACGCCCATCGCGGTAACTTTGCTCACGTCGTTGTAATTCAGCCGTTTCCTTCGCGGTAATCGATTCAATGATCTCATCCGCGTTTGGCAACGCGCGCGCTACGTCGTCATTCAAAACCCGTACGCCGCCGGAGGCGATCGCCCCAACCGCGAGTTCTTCAAACCCCGGCACGCCGAGCTTGCGCACAATGAAAACATCGAGCGGAACGCGAAGCGCTTGCGCCACTTCGTAAGCAACCGGAACCCCTCCGCGCGGCAAGCCCAGAACAATGACGTCGTCGCCCCCGGCGTACTTCGAGAGCTTTACGCCAAGCAATCGTCCGGCTTCGGCGCGATTTGGAAACGCTCCTTCCATCTGGCGGTCACGATTTGCCCCGAATCAATTGATCGAGTGGAGTTATGTCGCCGATCGGCTCGGTTGTTTCGATATAATCGCGAAAACCGGATGCGAACATCCCGCGTCGCAATGACCACCAGGTTTTCACTCCAGGCCGGTGATAGTACACCCGGATGTGAAGGTCCCAGCCTTCCCATTGCTCCGGATCGAGCGTTCCATGGCGTTTCTGAAACCACGCATTTTCAAAAAGCTTAAATGTGGTGAAGAGCATGGACACAGCTCTGAGGCGATCTTCTTCAGTAGCGCCATACCAATCTTCAGTAGCCACGGCAAAGGCGCGCATCAGATCTGGGTTGGTCCCTTGCGGACCGAGAAGGTTAATCTGCGATTGGGTCAGCGAATCAACGACCACCGAACGTTGAGAGCGGGTGTTTTGACGGATCTGTGCCGCAAGATAAAACAGCGACGCGATCACTCCGATGGCCGCGATTATCTGCGCGATCGCGCTGACCGTTTCCAAATTCACGTCTGACATTTATCAGACGCGCTTGAAAGTGACGATGTCGATCTTGTCTTCTGTAGCCGCCGCCCTGTGGGCGGCGTGATCGGTGCGTAAAAAACATCTCCAGCTGCGCTTCGCACAGCGAAGCGGCTACAGTTTCACCGCGGTAACGGCTGCTCTGAATTCGCCATCGCGTAGGCGAACACCGTGACCACGGCGGAGTTTTCCGCCAGTTCCTTCGGCACGATTTTGTCGAGCGTATCGGCGGAGGTGTGGTGATAATTAAAATAAAAACGGCCGTCCTGGATCGGCGCGAATGCGGGCACGCCGGCTTGCTCCATCGGCTCAATGTCGGCGCCGGCATGTTCGGCCAGTGCCAGCATTCCAGCGCCGGATTCCTGCAGAATCGCCGCGATCGGCTTCAAGAGCGTTTTCACTTCCGATTTCGCCTTGATGTAGAGCCCGATCGGATGTCCCGCGCCGTTATCGGTCTCCATCGCCGCAAAATGGTTCGCCCAATCTTTCTCATGATCCTTCGCGTACTGCTTCGAACCGGCGCTACCGTTCTCTTCATTCATCCACGCGATCACGCGAATCGTGCGCTTCGGTTTTAAATGCAGCTTCTGAATCAGATTTGCTGCTTCCATCGAAACCGCCACACCGGCGCCATCATCAATCGCGCCGGTCCCCAGGTCCCATGAATCCAAATGTCCCGAAACAATCACGACTTGTTCCGGATGTTCGCTGCCTTTGATGTCACCGATCACGTTCGCGCTTTCCACATTCGGCAAAGTTTGCGGCGTCAGCATCAACTTCATTTTCACCGGTCCTTGTTTCACAAGATCGACAATCAGGTCCGCGTCCTCGGCCGTGACCGCGCCCGCCGGAATTTTCGGCGCGTCATCGGCGTATTTTGTTTGCCCGGTGTGCGGGATCCGATAATCGGCGCCGCCAACTGAACGAATCAAACACGCGACCGCGCCTTGTCGCGCCGCTGCGCTCGGCCCGTCGCTTCGATAAACGACCGCTTCGCCGTAAGCTTCACCGCCGCGCCCTTCCGCCGCGATCTGTTTGTCGAACGGATAATCGAAGAGCACGATCTTGCCGGCGACTTTATCGCGCGACATCGCCTTCAGCTCGTCGAAGTTTTTAACGGCGACGACTTCGGCTGTCATTCCTTCGGCTGGTGTCGCGACGCTTCCGCCGAGCGCGCAGAGCACGACTTTCTGGGTCGTGTTTTCCGCCATTCCAGGAAATTGCACCAGCGCGGCCGTTTCTTCGCCACGGATCCAATGCGGCACCATTACTTTCTCCAGCTCCACTTCGCACCCGATCGCTTTCAGTTCGCCTGCGACGTACTGGACCGCTTTGGCGGCCTGGGCTGACCCGGTCAAGCGCGGCCCGATGTTGTCCGCGAGATGCGCGACCTGCCGATACGCGTAATCGCTGCTTAGCGCTGCTTGTTGCAGCCGCTTCAAGTCGGCGAGCGTTTGAGACGAAAAGACAACCGGCGTCGCGGTCGGCGTCGGTGTGGGCGTTGACTGTTCTTGCGGACTTACGCTCTGGGCATGACACGGCGCAATCCACGCGAGGATGAGAGTTCCGAATGCACCGACGGAATAAACCAAACGAAATGAACGCATCCCACAGCCTGTCAGAAACCATCGAGCGATCAAGCGCCTGGCCGCCGCCTAGAGGTCAGAACTTTTTGAAGATCGATTCGTCGAATTGCGGATTAACTTTAATCCTGCTGACCTTCGCGCTTTCGAGCTGTTTTCCGGTCTTGAGGTCGATCTCGGTCGTGGCAAAAGCGAATCGCACGCCGGAAACCTCGCGAAAATCCGAGCTCCGCTGTTCGATCGTGGTAGGAGTTGGGTCAACATCGACATGGAGCGGGCGAACATCGCGGCGGCGCGTGATCAACCAGCTTTCTGGATCGACGTAAAGCGTGGTGGTGTAACCGTCGCTCAAAGTCAATCGAAGCGTGTAATAATCGATTCCATCAACCTTCTCGCGTCCGGTCAGCTCTACTTTGTAACCGCGGCTCCTGAGTTCGTGTAAGCCAAAGAGCTTGCCGGGAAGTTGCACACCATGCCGCAGCGCGGCCGCTCCTTTCGGAGAAGCAGACTCCGGCTCGCTTCCATCATGGGACTGCCATCCATTCTTTCCGTCGAAGGCTTCTGTGAAAACGTTTTTGCCGCCGGCCTGCACATCGATCCGCATCCGGCCCGGGCGCCCTGCGCGATAAATTCCGTCCACTTCAAAGCCAGGATCGACAATGTGAAGATTAACTTCGATTGACTGCACCGCCTCAATAGCGGCGGCACCGCCCATGGCTCTAGTGTTGCGCTCGATCACGTCATCAACTGTCAGCGGATGGCGATTGCATCCCAGCAGGACACCCGCCAGTCCAATCAGAAAGAAGAACCGGTCCCTTTTTCCGGCAGTCATTCACCGATAAGACGCCGCCGCGCCTCAGATTTGTTTGGCACAGCTGAAGATTGAACTGCCCGCCGAAAAGCGACGCCGAAATTACGCAGTTAATCGCCAGTGCGGCTCGCACCGCCGTGAGAAAAGTAGCGATAAACAATTTTCTGTTTCGCGCCAGCGCCGGCTTCATTTAGCTGGGTGAAAGCTTCTTTGTCGGCTTGGTTTTGCGTTTCTCCACGGCCGACGATGTTCACGTCTTTGCCCGATTTATCTTTGCCGCGCGCGACCGCAACGAAACCGGTCGAATCCGATGACGCTAGAATGCTGGTCGTGGCGATCTGGTGCTCGCTTCGTTTTCGCAAATCGCGCAGCGCCATTTCCTGAGCTTCTTTCTCGGTCTTGTAATCTTTGCCGCCTTTTGCCGTTGAAGAAGAGTAATAAGTGACCGCTGTCCAAACGCCCTCCGAGTTGTAACCAACCGCCACCGCATCACCGGCGACTAGTCTGGAAGCGATGCCCAAAGCCAAGCAAACTGAAATAACAATTAGGAAACCAAGAATCCAGGAGCCGATTTGAATTAGGAAAAGAGGAACGCAGGAATCAGAAAGATTACATGGGTGCAGCGTCAGACTGCTTCCTGTTTTCCTGCTTTCCTGATTCATTCCGAAATCCGCGGCACCCTCACCTCACTCCTCTCCCTCCCGAGGGAGAGGAAGGCGCGAAGCGACAGGTGAGGGTCATGCTTTCTTATTTCGATCGACTCGCTCGTCACTTGTCACTGGTCACTATTTCTTCCTTCCTTCTTCGAAATCCATCAGATCGGGAACGCACGCGATATCGTCGCGATCGGCGCAACCTTGCTCTTCCTTTAATTTCTGAAACCGCGGCGACATGAAATCGCGCCAGCCAAGTTTCGAGGCAAACCCGTTCCAGACCACAATGTCGCCTTCGTTGAGCCGGCGGCCTTTTTCAAAACACCATTCCAGAATTTCTTCGTCGCTCCCGTCTTGTTTCACGCGTTCGACAAGATCGACATAGTTAACCCGCAGAAAATTGCAGCAAGCGCCGTCCGCCGCCCGCTGCGCGCCGAGATTTTTGTGATATTCCTCCGCGAGCTCGCCGCGTGCTTGGAGCCGAATCTTGTCCAGCATCCGCGGGAAATAAATCATCCCGTTTTTCGTTTTCTCGTTCGGGCTCTTCGGATACGTCGTTGTTGTCATGTCGAGCGAAGTCGAGACATCTCTAGATATTTTCGGATATCTCGTCAAACAAACCAGCGGGGAATTCGACCGCAAATCATTAACCACTGATTACACGGATAACACGAATCAGGAGCAGAGTTTTTTGCGGATCCGTTTAATCCGTGTGATCCGTGGTCGACAAAAATATTCCTCGAGTCCGCTCGGAATGACAAGAATAGCGCCGCGAAATGCCAGTGCGGCTGGCACCTCAACCGCTCAACGTCTTCAAACGAGTCCCTGGTCCATCATCGCGTCGGCCACCTTGGTAAAGCCGGCGATGTTCGCGCCGTTCACGTAATTGCCGGGTGTGCCGTATTTCTCGGCCGTCCGGGCGCAAACTTCATGGATCGTTTTCATGATGTTGAACAACCGGGCATCGACTTCTTCGCGCGTCCATCGGATCCGCATACTGTTTTGCGCCATCTCCAAACCTGAAGTCGCAACGCCGCCGGCGTTGGCGGCTTTCCCGGGCCCGAAAAGGATCTTCGCGTCGAGGAATTGGTTCACGCCGTCGATGTTTGTCGGCATGTTCGCGCCTTCGGAGACAACGTAAACGCCATTCTTCAAAAGATTGGCGGCGTCTTTGCCGTTGATCTCGTTCTGGGTCGCGCTCGGGAACGCGCACTCCGCCTTATGATTCCAAAGCGGATTATGATCGAGCTTCGGATTAACAGGCGTGAAGACCGCACCTTTGAATTTGTCCGCGTATTCGGAAATCCGTCCGCGCCGCACGTTCTTCACGTCCATCACGAACGCCAGTTTCTCACGCGTGATCCCTTCCTCATCAAGAATGTAGCCGCTGGAATCGGATAGCGTCACCGGCTTCGCGCCTAGCGTGATCAATTTCTCAACCGTGTATTGCGACACGTTGCCGCTTCCCGACACGAGCGCGGTCTTGCCCTTGAGATCTTCCTTTCGCGTCTTCAGCATTTCTTCCGCGAAATAAACCGCTCCGTAACCAGTCGCTTCCGGACGAATGACGGAACCGCCCCAGGTCAAACCTTTGCCCGTCATCACGCCGGTGAATTCATTTTTCAGACGCTTATACATCCCGAACAAAAATCCGATCTCGCGCGCGCCGACGCCGATGTCGCCAGCGGGCACGTCCGTGTCCGGGCCGATGTGGCGGAACAGCTCGCACATGAACGCCTGACAAAAGCGCGTCACTTCGGCGGCGCTTTTCCCGTGGGGATCGAAATCGGAACCGCCCTTGCCGCCGCCCATTGGCAACGTGGTCAGCGCGTTTTTAAAGACCTGCTCAAAGGCGAGAAATTTCAGGATCCCGAGATTGACCGTGGGATGAAATCGCAACCCGCCTTTATACGGCCCGATCGCACTGTTCATCTGGATGCGGAAGCCGCGGTTGACGTGGATCTCGCCTTTGTCGT
>JBEEHZ010000012.1:0-3617 GCA_041167705.1 Verrucomicrobiota bacterium
GTCGCGTAAAACTGGAAGTCGGCGTTTTTCTTTTTCGCGAACCCGTGGCCTTCGTCTTTTGCAACCAAATGCCAGACGGGCGTGCCTTGTTTCTTTAATGTAGCGACGATCTGGTCGCCTTCGGACGCGGGCACGCGCGGGTCGTTCGCGCCGGCGACAACAAAAAGTGGCTTGGTGATTTTCTGCGCGTTGTTCACTGGTGCGATCCGATCCATGAACTCCGCCATCTTCGGGTCGCGCTCGTCCCCATATTCCACGCGGCGAAGATCGCGCCGATAACTTTCGGTGTGCTCGAGAAACGTTTTCAGGTTTGAAATGCCGACCACGTCGAGCGCGCAACGAATCCGATCGGCGTAATTATACGCCACCGCGAGGGTCATGTGTCCGCCATAGGAGCCGCCCATGACCATGACCCGCGAAGCATCAAGATCTTTGCGCGTGCCAATCCAGTCGAACAATGCAGAGATATCCTTGTAGGTGTCTTCGCGTTTAAATCCGTTGTCGAGTTTGAGAAAACTTTTCCCGTAACCGGCCGAGCCGCGCACATTGGGATAAATCATCGCGCAGCCGAGCTCGTTGATGAAATAATTGTTTCGCGCCAGGAATGTCGGCCGCGACTGCGCCTCCGGTCCGCCGTGAATATTGACGATCACCGACAACGGCCGGTCTGATTTCGTCGCCGGCACATATAGAAAACCGGTGATCTCGCGCCCATCAAAACCTTTCCATCGGACCAACTCCGGCTCCACAAACTGCGATGCCGGAATTCCGCCGGTTTCACTTTCCGTCCAGCGCACGACCACATTCTTGCGCGTGTCCCAGCTGTAAACGTCGGATGGCGAGTGAGCGCCAGCAATATTGAACGCGAGCGTGTCTACGTTGGAATGGCGATGCCAATGTAATCCGGAGATGACGACATTGTTGAGCGGCGGATTGAATCTCGGTTCGCGGGGCGCCGAGGCGGTCATCGTGCCGCCGCGCATCGCAACCTCGATCACGTGGAGCGTGCTGACGCCGTTTTCATTCAAGGTGTAAGCGATGCGTTTGCCCTCACCGCTCAAATCCCAACCGTCCACGTCCCATTTTGCATTTGGCAGCAAATAGGTGTGTTTGCCGCTCGTAAGATCGACATATGCCAGCCGTTGAAATTCCGAGTCGCGATCGGTGGTCACAAATATCCCCTTTCCGTCCTTGGCGAATTGCGCCTGCGCGTAGGAAACTTTCTCCGCGCCTTCCACCGGCCGCGGCGTCAGCTCTTTTCGCTCGCCGGTCTCGGAGTTGAACAGCCAAAGATAACTTTCATTGATCGAAATTTCTTCGCGCACGAGCAACTGTTTGTCGTCCGGCGACCAATCATCAATCTGCCAGCCGCCGCCTTTCACTTCCACGAGCATGCGGTCGGTTTTTGGATCGGCCGGCGACTCGACGTAAATGTCGGTGTCAGCGCCATTGCGCCGCGTTGAATTGTAGGCCACGCGATCGCCCTTGTTGCTCCAAACAACTTCCGAGTTCTTCGACTTTCCATCCGTAAGCAGTGTGATATTGCCGGTTGCGAAATCGTCGCGAAAGTTCTGATTGAATTCGTTGCCGCCAATGCTTTTCGAAAAAATGAAATAGTTCCCATTCGTGGGCTCGAAGGTCGCGCTGTCCACCCGGTCGGGAAAAAACGTGAACTGGGTGCGCGCGCCGCCCGGTATCGCTAATCGATGGACCTGATTCGTATCGCCGAAGCGCGTCGTGATGAGCATCTCCGCCTTTGTCGGGTTCCAATCTTGAAACGTCGCCGCGCGCGCTTCGGTGTAGCGACCGACTTTCTCGACCAAATCCGCCGGAATCGGTGGGATTCCATCGACCACGAGATTGTCGCCGGGCGTGATTGTTTTCAGCGCCGGCTCGGCAGCTAGACAAACCGATGACAAGAAAATTGAAACGAGCAGGACAATGGGTCGGACGTTCATATATCGATGTTTATGTCACGCCGGGCGCTTCCCGTGAATTAGAAACTCGCAATCCGCACTTTCCGATTTGATCCTTGGATTTATGGCCGGGCTTGCAGCTCCAATCCGCATCGCGATGTGGTCGGGCCCGAGAAATATTTCGACCGCGATGATGCGCGCCTGGGGCAACCGGGCGGACACGACTGTGATCGACGAGCCGTTTTACGCGTACTATTTAGAGAGGACGGGCAAAAAGCACCCCGGCGCGGCCGAAGTGATCGCGCAAGGCGAAACCGATTGGCGAAAGATCGTTAACCAGCTGACCGGCCCCGTTCCTCAGTCGCGGCACGAAGGCCCCTCCCACATTTTCTTTCAGAAACAAATGACGCACCATTTGGTGCCCGAAATCGATCGAGAATGGATTGTCGATCTTACCAATTGTTTTCTCGTTCGTGACCCGCGGGAAGTGATTCTTTCCTACATTCAAAAGAATCCGGAGCCAGAGTTGGAGGATCTAGGGTTCGTCCAGCAATGCGAAGTCTTCAATTTCGTGAGCGCAAAAACCAAGTCAGTTCCTCCGGTCGTCGATGCGCGGGATGTTCTGCAAAATCCGGAGCGAATCCTGCGACTTCTTTGCGATGCGATTGGCGTTCCCTTCGACGCGGCGATGCTTTCATGGCCGCCAGGGTTACGCGAGACCGACGGAATCTGGGCAAAGCATTGGTACGACGCGGTGGTAAGATCGACATCGTTCCAGCTCTACAAACCAAGAGAAGGAAATGTGCCGGACCGTCTCCGCGAAATTTATGAACAATGTCGGGAGTGTTATGAAAGGCTTTACCAGCACCGACTCCTATGAATCAGGAAAGCAGAAAATAAGGAAAAATAAGCGAATCAGACCGTTATCTTTTTGCTCTTTCTGTTTCCTGCGTTCCTGTTTTCCTAATTCGATCTTCCTGATCTCATGCTTCAGAAATTTAACCCCAAGAACCGCGGCCTGATCGTTAACATTAATGGTCAGCTGGTGCACAGGGACAAAGCGGGGATCAGTCCGTTTGATTCGGTGGTGCAAGGCGGCGACGCAGTTTGGGAAGGGCTTCGGCTCTACCACGCCCGCATCTTCAAACTGCACGAGCATCTCGACCGTTTGGAACGGTCCGCGCACGCCTTATCGATTGTCGATCTTCCACCGCGTGAAAAAATCATCGAAGAACTCAGACGCACACTCGCAGCCAATAAAATGCGCGACGGCGTCCACATTCGTCTCACCTTGAGCCGAGGAGTCAAAATAACTTCCGGAATGGATCCGCGATTGAATCAAAACGGTGCGACGCTGATCATTCTCGCTGAACACAAGGCGCCGGTTTACTCCAAAGATGGTCTCAAACTGATCACCGCATCGATCCGGCGGCCGCCACCGGAAGTTCTGGATGCGCGAATTCATCACGCCAACCTGTTGAATTCGATTCTGGCCAAGATCGAAGCGAACAACGCCGGCGCGGATGACGCGCTCATGCTCGACATCAACGGATTCATTGCTGAGACCAACGCGACCAATGTTTTCATCGTGCGCAAAGGCGACCTAGCCACGAGCAAGGCGGTCGCGTGTCCGGAAGGAATCACGCGCGCGACCGTAATCGAAATCGCCGCCGCCGAAAAAATCCGCTGTGTCGAAGCCGA
>JBEEHZ010000013.1:0-5079 GCA_041167705.1 Verrucomicrobiota bacterium
ACGATCAAGGTGACGCTACCGGCTTCATCCGGTTGAACGCGCTACGATTGAAACTACAACGCTACGTTCGTGCGAGAAAAAATAATGCCTGACGAACAGAAACCACCGCTGTCACTCGAGATCGGGCACGTTCTGTTCATCGATATTGTTGGCTACACCAAGCTGCTCATCGAGCAACAGATTAAATACCTGGAGCAACTGCGTGAAATTGTGCGCGCGACGGAATCGTTTCGAGCCGCGGACGCACAAGGAAAGTTAATGCGGTTGCCAACTGGCGACGGCGGTGCGCTCGTTTTTCAGACCAGTCCTGACGCGCCGGTGAATTGTGCAGTAGAGATTGCGCGTGAATTAAAAATGCGTCCCGAGTTGCGTGTGCGCATGGGCGTCCACAGTGGGCCAGTTCAAGCAGTGACGGATCTGAGTGAGCAAGGGAACATCGCCGGTGCCGGCGTAAACATTGCGCAACGGGTGATGGATTGTGGTGATGCCGGTCATATTTTGTTGTCGAAACACGTCGCGGACGATTTGGAGCATTCTGCGCAATGGCGATCGCTCCTTCACGATCTCGGAACCGTTGAAATAAAACACGGCGTCACGCTCGCGCTCTTCAATCTTTACTCGAACGAAATCGGGAATCCGTCGCCGCCAAAGGGATTGGGTCCAACTCCGGCGCGTGATGCTAAGAGCGAAACGCCTATTCCGCGGAAGTCGATCGCAGTGTTGCCGTTCGAAAATCTGAGCGAAGACAAAGCGAACGCCTATTTCGCCGATGGTATCCAGGAAGAAATCCTCACCAGGCTTTCGCGCATTCGCGATTTGAAAGTGATCTCTCGCACCTCAACGCAGCGCTTCAGGAACACGTCCGAGCAGATTTCCGAAATCGCGAAGCAGCTCGGCGTGGCCACAATTCTCGAAGGCAGTGTGAGAAAAGCTGGCGACAAAGTGCGTGTCCATGTGCAATTGATCGACACCGCGAATGACGCGCATCTTTGGGCCGAGCGATACGATCGCGATTTGATCGACATCTTCGCGGTCGAAAGCGACATCGCCGCGAAGATCGCTGATGCGTTGGAGGCAACACTCACGGGCGCGGAACGCCGCGCGATTGCGTCGCGTCCGACGACGAACATTGAAGCACACCAGTTCTACTTAAAAGGCCGTTATCATTGGCGAAATTTCCTCGCGCCGGAATACAAACGCGTGCGCGACTATTTTGAGCAAGCGATCACGCTCGATCCGTCGTATGCGCCTGCCTACGCGGGCTTGAGTCTCTACTATTCGTTCGGTGCGTCCAATGCGATTCTTGCGCCGGATGCCTGGCCGCCGGCGGAAAAAGCGGCGGAAAGAGCGATCAAGCTCGATGACACGCTTGGCGAAGTGTTAAACTCGTTCGCGGCCGTCCAAATGTGGTACAAACGCGACTGGTCGACAGCCGAACGCGCATTCAAGCGCGGCATCGAATTGAACCCGAACTTCGCCGACATCGCGCATCATTACGGAGTTTGTCTCACACTAATGGGGCGCAACGAAGAAGCGCTGGCGCAAATGAATCGCGCCATGGCGCTCGACCCATTCTTTCCCGGATTGAATCTTCACTACGGAAGAGCGCTTTTCTTGATGCGCGACTACGACCGGGCCATCGCGCATTTTGCGAAGATGCTGGAGCTCTATCCCGATTATGCGGCCGCTCACGAATACTTCGGCGACGCGTGCGAGCAAAAGGGAATGTGCCACGAAGCGATCACTCAATGGACGGCGGCGCTGGCGCTAAATGGCCAGACCGAACACGCGGAAGTGCTCGAGCAAGTTTTCGCGAGCGCGGGATTCGAGGCCGCAGTTCGCACACTCGCGGAACGGCAATTGGCCGATCTGGACCGCAAACGCGCGGAAGGCGGTTACGTGCCAGCTGCGAATTACGTTTTCGCTCACCTGCGACGGGGGAGCTTCGACGAGGCGTTCGCGTGGCTCCCGAAAATGGCGGCGGAACCCAATTGGTTCGCGTTGCAATTGCCAGTAAATCCAATTCTCGATCCACTGCGCAACGATCCGCGCTTTCCGAAAATCCTCGAATCGCTTGTGCTCAAGTAACAAGCACACGGGCTTCAGCGGGCGGACTGTTTCGTCTCGACGCGCGCTCGAACTCTAAGATGATTCCGTCTAGAACGTAGACATTCCCTCGCATGGCTTCTGAGATCAAGAAAGAGATCCAGCTCGAGATCGCCCATGTCTTGTTCATCGACATCGTTGGCTACTCGAAGCTTTCGATTAACGATCAGCGCGCGGCGATTGATGAACTGACTCAAGCCGTTCGCACGTCCGAGCAGTTTCAAAACGCCGAAGCCGCGGCCCGATTAATCAAGATCCCCACCGGCGACGGGATGGCGCTGGTTTTTTACAAGAGCCCGGAAGAGCCGGTGGAATGCGCGCTTGAGATCAGTCGCGCTCTCAAAGAACGCCGACAACTTCGAATGGGAGTGCACAGCGGTCCGGTGAGCGGCGTGATCGATCTAAACGGTCAGGCCAACCTTGCCGGTGCCGGTCTTAATATGGCGCAACGGGTAACGGATTGTGGCGACGCCGGGCACATTCTTCTCTCCAAACGCGTCGCCGACGATTTAGGAGAATACGAACATTGGCGGCCACTCCTGCACGATCTCGGCGAATGCGAAGTGAAGCATGGGATGCGGGTGTCCATTGTGAATCTTCACGCGGATCAGGTGGGCAATCCGCAACTGCCGAAAAAGTTCCAAGCTCTGAAGAAGCACAGAGCGCGAATGCGTTGGGCAGCGATGACGGCAGTGTTGCTCGCGCTCGCGGTCGCACTGGTTGTTGTTTCAAAAAAATCGGCAAGATCGACATCGTCCGTTTCGGAAAAGAGCATTGCCGTCCTTCCCTTCGAAAATCGGAGCGAAGACAAAGCGAACGCCTACTTTGCCGACGGCATCCAGGACGAGATTCTGACACGCTTAGCCAAGATCGCCGATCTGAAGGTGATCTCGCGCACATCGACGCAGCATTACAAAAGCGCGCCGGAAAATCTGCGCGAGATCGCAACACAACTTGGTGTCGCTCACATCGTGGAAGGAAGTGTGCAGAAGAACGGCGACGCCGTGCGCGTGAACGTGCAGCTAATCAAAGCAGTCAATGATTCGCATCTTTGGGCTGATACTTTTGATCGCAAGTTGACTGACATCTTTTCGGTGGAGAGTGAAGTGGCCAAAGCCATCGCCGATCAACTGCGAGCGAAACTCACCGGGCAAGAAGAGCAAGTCATCGCAGCCAAACCGACAGACAATCCCGAGGCTTACGATGCCTACTTGCGCGGTCTGGCTTATACCCTCAAAACGACTGCCACGGGCGCTGCCGACTCCATTGCCACACAGAAATATCTCAGAGAAGCGGTGCGGCTCGATCCGAAATTCGCTCTGGCCTGGGCGCTGCTCTCTTTTGTAGATGCGCGCGGCTACATCGCGGCAAATCTTCAACCAACGGCCGCTCTACGCGAAGAGACGCGGCAAGCCGCTGAAACAGCTCTCACACTTCAACCGAATCTCGGTGAGGCCATCCTGGCTAAAGGATACTATCACTATGCTTGCCTGAAGGACTACGATTCGGCGGTGTGTTACTTTGAGCAGGCGCGCCAATTCCTGCCGAATAGCAGCCGGATTCCCGAATCGCTGGCCAATGTCGCCCGGAGGCAAGCGCAATGGGACCAGAGCGAGACCTACTTCAAAGAAGCCGAGCGGCTGGACCCACGCAACGTTAACCTGCTCATCCAGCACGCAGCGACTTATACTCAACTTCGGCGCTTTCCCGAAGCGCTCCGAACGCTTGATCAGATTCTCGATATTGCACCGGACGACGTCACTACTGTTGTTTACAAAGCGAGCATCGCACAGGCGGACGGCGACCTTCCGCGCGCATCAGCGCTACTCGCTCCGCTTCTCCCCACGCCTAACGACCGCATTGCCTGGAGAATAAGAACGTATCAAGCGATCCTCGAGCGCCATCCGGCCGAAATCATTCCTAGGTTAAAGGAAATCTGGGCCAATCCTGATCCAGCAGCAGGTTATATCAATCCCGAACTGCGCTTTTGGTTAGGCTGGGCCCAGGAAATCGCCGGCGACCACGCGGGTGCGCAGAACACTTGGCGAGAGGTGCGGAGCGAACAAGAATCGTTTCTCAAGGAACAGCCAGAAAATTCCAGGCTCATGGGAGATCTCGCTCTGACCGATATGGGCCTGCGTGACAAAGCCGCTGCCTTCGAACTAATCGAACGCGCCATGGCACTGACCCCGATCGAAAAGGATGCGGCAGCTGGCCCTGCCTATATCGACATCCTAGCCCGAGTGGCAGCTCAGCTCAAAGAGCCCGATCGTGCCATCGCCGCTTTACAGAAACTGGTCTCAATACAGGGCGGCAGCTATTTAAGTTATCCGGCGCCCCTCACTCCCGCGCTGCTCCGGCTCGATCCGATGTTCGATCCGCTTCGGAATGATCCGCGCTTTCAAAAACTCGTCGCCTCGCCCGCGCCGTAGCCTCGGCGAAGGCGGGTCGCCTCGCCCGCGCTGATTCAGAACAGTCGATAGTTGATTGAACGCTCGCAGGCTCGCTTTTGTTGAGAGTTCAACGTTGAGCGTTTCCTTTTTCTTTCCGATGTAACGTTGTAACTTTTTAACGAATCACGCTCTTCGCTTCATCGCATGTCCGCAGACATAAAAAAGAAAATCGAGCTGGAGATCGTCCATGTCCTCTTCATCGACATTGTCGGTTACAGCAAGCTGCTGACGAACGAGCAACGCGGGTTGGTTGATCAGCTCAATCAAATGGTGCGCAGCTCGGATGAATTCAAAAGGGCGGAAGCGGCGGATCGATTAATAAAAATCCCGACCGGCGACGGGATGGCGCTGGTGTTCTATAAGAGTCCGGAGCAACCGGTGGAATGCGCGCTGGAAATTCATCACGCCTTGAAACAACATCCCGAATTGCGGCTGCGGATGGGCGTGCACAGCGGACCGATCAGTGCGGTGATCGATGTCAATGAGCGGACCAATGCCGCTGGCATTGGCATCAACATCG
>JBEEHZ010000014.1:0-6369 GCA_041167705.1 Verrucomicrobiota bacterium
CGGCTCCAAATCCAAAAAGTCCTAGCTCAACTTCTCAACCCCTCAACAACTCAACTTCATCCAATGGCTCATAAAAAAGGACAAGGCAGCGTTAAGAATGGCCGCGACAGCGTCAGCAAACGGCTCGGTGTAAAAAGATTCGGCAGCGAGCTGGTCGTGGCCGGCAACATCATTGTCCGCCAGCGCGGCACGAAATTTCTGCCAGGTAAAAATGTCGGCCTCGGCCGCGATTACACAATTTTCGCTCTGGTCGACGGCAACGTCCGCTTCGATCGCGGCGGGCGACGGGTCAACATCGATCCGGTCGCTGCGAAATAATCGTTTCCCTTCCCGATTCGGCCCGAGTGCGGTATAACGGAGTCGCTTTCATGAAATACCGCACGTTCATCCTGTTTGGTGCGCCCGGCAGCGGCAAAGGGACCCAGGGCAAAACGCTCGGAACGATCCCGCGCTTTTATCATTGCCCGTGCGGCGACGTGTTTCGTTCGATCGACACCCGCACCAAAGTCGGAAAAGCATTTCTCGAATACTCGAGTAAAGGCCAGCTCGTTCCCGACGACGTCACGGTCGAGCTTTGGAAAGAAGCGATCGACGCCGCGGTCGATGGCCACAAATTCAAGCCTGACATCGACATCCTCGTGCTCGACGGCATTCCGCGAAATGTGAATCAGGCCAAAATCATGCGAGAGCTGATCGACGTTGAGAAAGTTTTTCATCTCGCCTGCCCCAACCGCGAGACGTTATTCGGGCGTTTGAAGAAGCGTGCGCTGAAAGACAATCGCCTCGATGACGCCAACGAAGAGGTCATTCAAAAGCGGCTCGATATTTACGAAATGGAATCGAAGCCGGTGCTGACCCATTATCCCAAAGATTGCATCGCCGTGATTGACGCCATGCAGCCGCCCGCGAAAGTGCTATTCGATATTTTAGCGAGCGTAAACGGCGTCAAAAATGAGTCAGCAGCAGTTTGAAAATTTCACAGCGTCGACCCTGTATTGCGAGAAATGCCGGGCTACGACGCCCGTGCGTGAGAAGCTGCTGCTAGTTCTGCCCGACCGCGAGATCTTCGATTATCTCTGCACCGAGTGCGGGTCGTCGGTCGGACAACGCGAAGTCACTGCCGGCGAAAAAATGATGGCTGAATCGCCTGCCGCGCGAAACCGCAGGGGAATTCCCATCCAATCGCTTCGATAAACCGCAAATGCGGATCGTATTCATCGGCACGGGCGAAATTGGCGTGTCGACGTTGCGTGCGCTTGAAAAATCCGAACACGAATTAGTCGGAGTCATCACCCAACCCGACAAGCCGGCTGGCCGAGCTCAAGAAATCACTGCACCGCCGATTAAAGCAGCGCTGGCCGGCAGCAAGATGTCGATCCTGCAACCGGCTCGGATCAAAGGTTCGCAATCGATTGAAGAAATTCGCGCGCTCGCGCCGGACGTAATCGTTGTCATGGCTTATGGACAAATCTTGCCGAGTGCGGTTCTGGAGATTCCAAAGATCGCATGTTTGAACTTGCACGCATCGCTTCTGCCGCGCTGGCGTGGCGCCGCGCCGATCCAAGCCGCCATCGCGACTGGCGACCACGAGACGGGCATGACTGTGATGTACATGGATGAAGGTCTCGATACCGGCGACATTTTGCTGCAACGCAAGATCGACATCTCGCCGGCCGAGACGGGCGCAACATTGCACGATCGACTCGCCCAGATCGCGCCGGAAGCATTGCTCGAATCTCTGCGTCTGGTCGCCGCGGGCAATGCGCCACGTGATCCACAGGACAAGACCGTCGCGACCTACGCGCCTAAACTGAATCGCGAAGCGGGCCGCCTCAATTGGAATGAAACGGCCGATGCCATCGAACGAAAAATTCGCGCTTATAATCCCTGGCCGGGCGCCTTCACTGACTTTAAAGATCGAAAGCTTAAAATCTTTTCTGCTTCAGTAGTCGATTTTCGCGGAACACCGGGCACAATCTTACGAAAGGACAATGAACTCGTCATCGCGTCGACTGACGGCGCGCTGCTGCTCGGCGAGGTGCAACTCGAAGGAAAGCGTCGAATGAGCGCGGCCGAGTTTCTACGGGGACGCGCGCCGTCATCCTGAACGGAGCGCACCATTTTGCTTTCAAAACAGGGCGACCTCCTGTTTCATTTGCGCTGCCATGAAGACGGAGACGCCCGCTTACAAACGTGTCGTGCTCAAATTGAGCGGCGAGGCTCTTCAAGAGCGGGGCTCGCGCGAGAATATTTCGCCGTCTGTTGTGCGCGAGATTGCCGAACGGATCAAGGACGTGCACAGCCTCGGCGTCCAAATTTCGATTGTGATCGGAGGCGGAAATATTTGGCGCGGCTCGTCAGCGGCCGTGCGCGGCATGGATCGAACAACGGCCGATTACATGGGCATGCTTGCAACCGTGATTAATGCTTTGGCGTTGCGCAGCACCCTCACCAAGATCGGTGTCGAAGCGCGCGTTCAAACTGCGATCGAAATGAAAAACGTGGCCGAGCCGTTCATTCTCGGCCGAGCGATTCGACATCTCGAACTTGGGCGGGTCGTGATTTTCGCAGCCGGCACCGGCAATCCCTATTTTTCGACCGACACGACGGCGGCGTTACGCGCGAGCGAGATCGGAGCCGATGTCATTTTGAAAGCGACGAAAGTGGACGGCGTTTACGATCGCGATCCAAATACCGACCCGAACGCAAAACGTTTCGAGCGGATCACATTTACCGAAGCGCTTACGAAACGATTGCAGGTAATGGATTCAACCGCGTTCAGCCTTTGCATGGACAACAAAGTGCCGATTGTCGTTTTCGACATGAACAACCCAACTAACATTCGCGACGCCGTCCTGGGCCGAAAAGTCGGCACGCTCGTTTGCGGCGAGGCGGAGGCGAAGTAAAGGTTCACCGCCATGAGCAGAGACGACATTCTTCTCGAGACCGAGATGTCGATGGACAAAAGCGTCGATTATCTGGTGCACGAATTCTCCGGTGTGCGCACCGGTAAAGCCTCCCCCGCGTTGGTGGAGAACATCGATGTCCAGGCCTACGGCTCGACCATGAAACTGAAGCAGCTCGCGCTGATCACTACTCCGGAATCGCGCCTACTCGTCCTGCAACCGTTTGACGCCGGCACTGTGCAGGACATTGAGCGCGCTCTCAAAGAATCGAAAATCGGGATCACGCCGGCGGTCGATGGAAAAATCATTCGGCTGCCAATTCCGGAATTGTCCGAAGAACGGCGCAAGGAACTGGCAAAGGCGTTAAGCAGAATGGCGGAGGAAGCGCGTGTCCGCATCCGAAGCAATCGACGCACGGCCCTCGACGAAGCAAAGAAGCTCAAAGGCGGCGGCGGAATGAGCGAAGACGAAATGCGCGACCTGGACGACCAGATTCAGAAATTGACCGACCGCTTCGTCAAATCAATTGACGATCATCTCAAGCGCAAAGAAACTGAGATCATGAAGGTTTGAAGTCTTCCCCTTCCTCTCAGTCTTAGTCTTCCAATTAAGATTAAGAGGAAGAGTTAGAGCCGAACCAGATCGATCAAGAACTGGCACCAGAGATAGATCATTCCCCGCCACGAATATTTCACATCGCCTTCGGGCGTTGGTTTGAGCACGCCTTTGTCGATGTTGTGGGCGATCTGCTCGCGTAAATCGCGCTCGATCTCTTTTTCGATCCGTTCGTCGTCCAACGGATTGATCGCCTCGAGTTGCACATTGTTTTTGCGCAAGAACGCGCGGTGGCTTTGATAAAGCTGCCAGAACGATTGGTCCGGCCGCTGCCGGTTGATCCGGAATTGTGGCGTCAGTTTCAGGCCGTAGGAAAGCGGATAATTCCAAGTCGTCCAAATGATGCCGCTCCGGGCGCGCGACGAGATTCGCAAATAATAAAACGAAAGATCGTGCTGCTCGTTCAGGCAGATGGTGGCCTGTGCGCGATCCTCGGACTTGTAAAAAAGCCGGAAAAATTGCCGGTAATCTTCCCAATCCCATCCGGCATCGTTCACGTGCACAAACCCTTCGTTCTCAATCTCGCGGGTGATCTCGTTCAGGGTCGGGAAGGTGTCGCTTGATGGCGGCGACTTTGGACGAAGTTGTTTCTCTTTCGGCAAGCGCAGCGCGCGAATACGGGTGAGGATTTCCACCCACGGCAAAAAGAACCAGGCTGCCGCCGCGGCCGCGCCCAGAACCTGGCTACCGGTGATGAAATAGATTGCGAGATAGGAAACAACGAGGATGCCGATCGCGCCGGCTTTCTGCGAAAAAGAGCTTTGAAAGCTGCGCAAGGCAACGCTCAGCACCGCCACGCCGAGCGTGAGGAAAAGATTAAAGAGCATTACGGAATGATTTGATGCTCGCTTAGGAATTTTTCCAACTGATCGGTATCGAAATTCGCCAGCACGTGGTCGCCGGCCACAAACGTCGGCACGTACGTTTGCTCAGACAGTTCCTTCATTTCCTCGTAGGCTTGTCGATCTTCGCCGACGTCGATCGCGGTGAACTTATAGCCGTGCGCTTCCAGATATTCCTTGGCATCGATGCACCACGAACACCATTCGCGGCTGTAGAGCTTTAATTCCATCAAGAGCGGAAATAAACGACAGCACCGCGCTGCGTCAATAAGATCGAGCCTAATAAGATTTCGCCCAAACTACGCGGCGCGCGCTCGTCTCGCCGGTGAAAATGCATTTGCCCGCTTCGGATTCGCCGAACGGAATCACGCGAATGGTCACCTTGAGATCCTTCTTGATTTGTTCTTCCACTTCGCGCGAACCATTCCAATGCGCGAACGCGAAGCCGCCGTGGATCTCCGGTTTGGCGGCGTTTTTCGCAGTGAAGAAATCGTAGAATTCCTTTTTCGATTCGATCACGCGCGTGTTCTCCTCCTGAAACTTCTTCGCGCGGTCGTAAAGATTTTGCTGAATCGATATCAGCATCTCCGGCGCGACCGCGGCAAATTCCTGGATCGACATCGAAGCTTTCGATTTCACCGGCTGATCGCGGCGCGAAACCGCCACCGAGCTTGTCTCCAAATCACGGGGCCCGATCTCAACTCGAAGCGGCACGCCTTTCTTGATCCATTCCCAATTTTTCACTCCGCCGCCGAGATCGCGCCGATCCACCTCAACTTCGATCGACGAATCGCCGAATTGTTTTCCACGCAGCTGCAATTGGAGCGCATCGCAAGCTTCCAACACTCGCGCGCGAGTTTCTTCTTTCGGTGTAATCGGCAGAATCATAATTTGCGTCGGTGCAATGCGCGGCGGTAGAACCAATCCATCATCGTCCGAATGCATCATCACCACTGTGCCGACGAGACGTGCGCTCACGCCCCAGCTAGTCGTCCAACCGAATTCCTGCTTCCCTTCCCGGGTCTGAAATTGAATGCCGCTGGCACGCGAAAAATTTTGTCCAAGAAAATGTGAAGTGCCGGCCTGGATCGCTTTCCGGTCCTGCACCATCGCTTCGATCGCCAACGTCTCGACCGCACCCGGAAAGCGCTCGCTCTCCGATTTTTCGCCGGTGAAAACGGGAACTGCCAGATGCTCGCGGGCGAAACGCGCGTAGATCTCGAGAATCAGCGCTGTTTCCGCGCGGGCCTGGGCTTCGGTTTCGTGAACGGTGTGTCCTTCCTGCCAGAGAAACTCAGTTGTCCGTAAAAATAAGCGCGGCCGCATTTCCCACCGGACCACATTCGCCCACTGATTAATCAGGACAGGCAAATCGCGATACGATTGCACCCATTTCGCGTAGCTCGCGCCGATAATTGTCTCCGACGTCGGCCGTACCACGAGCGGCTCTGTCAGCGGGCTCGCCGGTTTCATCTTTCCTTCGGCGTCGACTTCAAGCCGGGTGTGTGTAACGACGGCGCATTCCTTGGCGAAGCCTTCGACGTGCTCAGCTTCCTTCGCGAAATAACTTAGCGGAATGAAAAGCGGGAAGTAAGCATTGCGGTGTCCGGTGGCGCGAAACATCACGTCGAGCTGACGTTGCATGTTTTCCCAGACGCCGTAGCCCCAGGGCCGAATCACCATGCAACCGCGCACATCGCTTGGTTCCGCCAGCTCCGCCGCGCGCACCACCTGCTGATACCATTCCGGAAAATCTTCCTCGCGCCGGGGATTTATCGCGGTTTTTTGAGGAGCAGGATTCGACATCGCGACAACGAATTAAGCCGTCGCGCGCGAAATGACCAGCGAGGTTTTTCGCGCCGCAACTTCCAGGAACTCGAGGGGTTCTTGTTTAGGATGAAAATGAAATTCTTGATAACGATGTCGATCCTGGCAATGGCGTCTCAATTCACGCCGGTAGTTCGGGGCCAGGATGAGGACCAAGGCGAACGCAGACGTCGTTGGGA
>JBEEHZ010000015.1:0-7318 GCA_041167705.1 Verrucomicrobiota bacterium
AAATTTATTGTGCATTCCGCAGGGTTTGATCGCGAAATGGCAGATGCTGGCGGTAAAGGTCGGTCTCTTCTTGAATCATAATAGCGAGACCGTGTTGGCCCTGAGCATTCGCCAGTTCCGACGCGCCTTGGGCAGTTTCGATGGCAAGGGCGAACTGTCCTGCTTCCGCGTAGGCTGCGGCGAGCGTTCGAATGAAGAACGGATTGTTTTGCTTCGAGACTCGATTCAATTTTCGCGCCAGCTCAACCGCCCGTGCTCCATTTCTCAGCGAATCATCCGGACCTGCTGACAATAGCCAGGCAAGATTGTTTAACGCCAAAGGGGAGTCTGGTTCTGATTGCAAAGTGATTTCATAGTGATTGGCGGCCTCGCGCGACAAACCTTTTTGGACAAGAGCATTGCCCAAGTTCGCGTTCGTTCCCGGATCGTTTGGATGCAACGATAACGTTGTCCGCCATTCCGCAATCGCGCCATCCAAATCGTGCTTTTGAAAGAGGACGGTGCCGAGATTGTAATGTGCGTCAGGATAATCGGGGCGGAACTCGATTGCCTGCCGAAAATGAGCGATTGCTTCATCGAGCCGGCCCTTGCGACCAAGGACATTACCGACGCTGTCATGAATCAGCGCGAGACTTAAATTGTAGTGGCTATGCTCACTGCGAGAACGGATCGCGAGCGCACTTTGAAAATAAGAGAGCGCATCGTCCAGTTGGCCGCGATCCATTAGTGACGTGCCAAGATTTGTCAGGGCGATATCGTTGTCGGTTGTCACCGCCAGGGCGTGCGTCCAAAGCGTTTCGCTATTGCGCCAGTAAGTCGTTTGCTTCCAAGCGCACGCGCTCAAGATGATGACAATGCCGCCGCCAACGGTCGCGAGAATTTCTTTCCGATACGGTAACGATCTCGCAACATCAGCAACGAGCCAGGTCAGCGCGATGTACAAACCGACGTGCGGTAAATAGGTGTAACGATCAGCGTGGCCTTGAAGCCCGACTTCCACGATTCCGATTACCGGCAGTAACATGATCAAATACCAAAGCCAGCCGACAAGGAGATAGGGACGAGTCCGGCGCAGCGCGAAGGCCCCCCATGTCATCGCAATCAACAACGCGGCCGCGAGTGCGACTTGCCATAGCGCGAGGCGATTATCGGGATGCGGGTAAAATACGGCGAGATTCGCGGGCCAAAATATCTGCCAAATGTAAGTGACATAAGTCACGAGCGCGTTCTGAAGCCGCCAACCGAACGGCAGTTGGCCGACAGACTCGGTCGATTGCACTTGCAAGGCAAAGGCAGCGATCGATGACGCGGCTGAAAGCGCGAAGAGCGGAAGTTTTTCTAGCACGAGCTGCCGCCAAATCTGAGGCTGCGATTCCTGACCTCTGACTTCTGACCTCTGATTTCTGTTCAGCGGCCAGTAATCAAGGAGCAGCAACACAACTGGCGTCGTCACCAGCATCGGCTTCGACATCAATCCGCACGCAAACAAGATCGACATCGTGAGATAGCGGCCGAACGATCTCGCGCGCGCGTAGCGGACGTAGGCGGCAAGAGTCAGAAAGAAAAAGACCGCGCTTAGAACGTCTTTGCGTTCTGCAATCCAGGCGACCGATTCAACCCGGAGCGGATGAATCGCAAAGACTGCGGTGACAAAAGCGGTTTGCCAAAAGGCGCCAGTGATATTGCGCAGCCAAAGGAAAAGCAAAACCGCAGCAAACGTGTGCAGCAAAACATTAGTGAAATGGTGACCGCCGGCTTTGAGATCGTAGAGCTGGCAATCGATCATGTGGGAAATGATCGTGAGCGGGTGCCAATTGTTAGTTTGGGTGTCGACGAACGCCTGGGACAAACCATGCAGACTCAGACCGGCGGTAACTAACGAATTTCCGTAAACATAGACCTTGTCGTCGTAGTTGACGAAATCGTGGCCGAGCGTTTGACCGAAGACGACCCAAATCAGAACAACGATGACGGCGCAAACGCCAAGTTGCGACGACAACGACAGCGAACTCGCTTGAATGAAACGGGCGCGAGCCTTCATGCCAATACTCCCGGGGATGCTTCAAGCTTACTGCAGCGGTGATTCGCGATAAGGCGTGCGCGCCTGATAAAGTTCGATTTCATGTCGCAATGTCGCCAGCAATGAAGTGTTGTTTTGAGCAGTCGCCAAATCGATCGCGTGTTGGGCCGTGTCGATTGCCATGGAAAAATCGCCCGACTCGGCATAGGCCGCCGCCAATGTCCGAAGGACAATCGGCGCGTCGCCGCCAGGAAGAGTTGTTGCCTTCACGGCCAGCTCCACCGCTCGTTTACCGTCGCGGATCGCGTCCACGGGATAACTTGCCAGCACCCACGCGAGATTGTTTAGCGCGTTCCCATCATCCGAATTCAATTGCAGACTGATTTCCCACTGCTCAATCCCGGCACCGACGTCCCCATTTTGAACCAGGAGGACGCCCAAATCGTTATGCGTGGGGACATCGAACGGAAAATCCTTAAGAGTCGTGCGCGCATGCGCGATGGCAGCAGCCCGCGAATGTTTGTTCGCCTCCGGCGTTCTACCTTTCGACCACAACGCCGCCGCTAGATTTTGATGGGCGGTTTGATTATCGGGTGTCACTGCCACGGCGTGTTCCCAAAGTGAAATGCTATCGCGCCAATAAGTTGTTTGCTGGTAGGACAGGATCATCGAACTCGCGATGACGCACGTGGCCGCCGAAGCCAGAATGATCTGACGATTTCGCCATCGCTGCGTCAAATCCGCACACATCCAGGTTAGCAGCATGGTAATTCCGATATGCGGCAGATAAGTAAAACGATCGGCTCGCGCTTGCAGACCGGCCTGAACGATCCCGAGCACTGGAACGAGGAGAACCAAATACCAAAACCAGCCCACGAACACGTACGGATATTTTTGATGAGCCAAAATCGAGACGAGCGTGATTGCGACGACCAACGCCGCGGCCATGAGCACAATCCAAATGTTTAGTTGATCGTGCGGGTGCGGATAAAAAACCGCCAGGTCCGTCGGCCAGAACATTTGCCGGAGATAAGCGACCAAACTGACGGCGGCGTTTTTGAGTCTGGGCAAAAACGGCAATTGCTCGAGCGAAGCCATCGTAACTGTCTGCGCGAACATGGTCGCGACCGATGCGGCAGCCGAAAGCACAAACAACGGGATTTTTTCGACAATCATTCGCCTCCACGCGGGGAAATCACTCACGCGTTGCAACGGCCAGTAATCCAACAACAAAAGCACGACCGGCACGGCCACGAACGTCGCCTTCGACATCAATCCGCACGCCAGACAGATCGACATCGTTACGTACCGTCCAACCGATGGCTTCCGCGTGTAATGCAGATACGCGCCGAGCGTCAGCATGAAGAAAATGCCACTGAGCACATCCTTGCGCTCGGCAATCCACGCAACCGATTCAACCCGCATCGGATGAACAGCAAAAATGGCCGCGACAAATGCGCTTCGCCAAATAGAGCCGGTCATTCCCCGGAAAACCAAAAAAAGCAGGACCGCTCCGATATTATGCAAAGCGACGTTGGTGAAATGATGACCGCCAGCCTTCAATCCATAAATCTGACAATCCGCCATGTGGCTTAAGGTCGTGAGCGGGTGCCACAGACTGGCGTGACTATGGGTTAGCAACCATTTGAATCCGTCGAGAGTGAGTCCACGACTGACCTGAGTGTTTTCGTAAACGTAGCGATCGTCATCGAAGTTGACGAAGTCGTGGCCGAGCGTTTGCCCAAAGACGATCCAGATGATGGCGGTGAGAAAAATGCAAACCGCAATCGTGATCAGGCGATCACTTCGCGGGCTGGCCGGCGCCTGAACTGTCGGCATTGTTAAACTGGTGGCGGGAGGAGACGCCAGCGAGCCAGGCGAAAACGCAACGCCGTGCCAAGACAACCGAGGCCGTAGCGCACGCTTCGACGAAAGTTAATCGAGGATCCTTCCGGTAAATATTTCGCCGGGCACGTCACCTCGCCGATTTTTGAGCCCAGCCAAATGATTTGGGCGAGCATCTGGTTGTCGAACACGAAATCGTCAGAGTTTTGTTCAATCGGCACCCGCTCGAGCAAGCTCCGGGCAAAGGCGCGATAGCCGGTGTGATATTCAGAAAGCTTCGCGCCGATCAAAAAATTCTCGACGAAGGTGAGGAAGCGGTTGGCGACATATTTCCACCACGGCATTCCGCCATCGAGCGCGCCGCCGCCGAGAATGCGCGAAGCGAGCACGCACTGATACAAACCGGTCGCAACCAGCGACGCGATCGCCGGTAGCAGTTGCGGTGTGTATTGGTAATCCGGATGAATCATCACCACGATGTCCGCCCCCGCAGCGAGCGCGAGGCGGTAGCACGTCTTTTGGTTCCCACCATAGCCGCGATTTTTCGGATGCACTTCCACTTCCACATTTTTCAGCGTGCGCGCAATCGCGACTGTTTCATCGTGGCTGGCGTCGTCCACCACAATGACAAGATCGACAATCCCCTGCTCCATCACTTCGTCGTAGGTTCTTTGCAAAGTGCGGGCAGCATTATAAGCCGGCATCACCACCACAATTTTCTGGCCGTTCAACATTCGAGGTAGTCGAATATGCGCACGAGCGACATCTTGCAACTCCGATGATCATTTTTCACGACCCGCATTGCGTCGAATATTCCGCGCCGGGACATCCGGAGCGGCCGGAGCGGATCACGCGCACCGTCCCCGTGTTGAAAGATCGACATCGTGATTGGGAATGGCGCGAACCGCAGCCGGCGAAGGAGCGTAATCTTTTGCGCGCTCATTCTCCTGATCACGTGGAACAGATAAGAACTGCAGTGCGCGATTTTGATGCTGATACGCCGGCTTATCCACGGATCTATCACCATGCGAGCTCGTCCGCCGGCGCAGCGATCGAGGCCGCGCTTGCCGGCATTCGCGGGGAGCGCGCCTTTAGCCTGATGCGGCCGCCGGGACATCACGCCACGCGCGACCGCGCGATGGGTTTCTGCTATTTCAGCAACGTAGCCATCGCGGCCCTTGCCGCCCTCGATAGCGGTGTTGAGCGCGTTGCGATCTGGGACTTTGACGCCCACCACGGGAACGGTACGGAAGATGTCGTTGCGCATAATCCCCGGCTCAACTTTGCATCGATTCATCAATTTCCGGCCTATCCTGGAACCGGCGCTCAATCATTCGCGAACATCGACAATTATCCCCTAGCACCGGACACGCCCCGCGCCGAGCACGTCAATGCGATCGAGCGGGCACTCCAAAAGCTTCTTCTTGCAAAGCCGGAACTGTTGCTCGTCTCGGCTGGCTTCGACGCGTATTCAGGAGATCCACTGACGGAAATGACCCTGGAAACGGAGGACTTTGCCACTTTTGGAAGGTGGCTGGCGGAAATCGATGTCCCGGCCGCGGCAATCCTTGAAGGCGGCTACAGCGACGACTTGCCGGAATTAATCGATGCTTTTTTGACGAGCTGGGCGAATTAGACGTCGGGCTGGCGGGATTTGAACCCACGACCTGTCGCCGCGGCGACCGTTCTACCATCCTAATCGGTTCAACTCATCTCTACCGCGCCCCGTTTTATAGTATCTCTCTTTTCTCGCAGCTGCTACACGAGTGTTAAATTGTTCGCTGTGTATCAAAACCCATGGGATGCCGTGCCGCGTCGCCTTAGCGCCGCCCGCATTATGTTGCCTCAGCCGATTCTCCAGATTCTCGCAAGACCCAACATATCTGCGACCTGTCTTGCCACTTCGCAGAACGTAGACGTGAAACATGCTGGAGAATCGGGCTGGCGGGATTTGAACCCACGACCTCTTGAACCCCATTCAAGCGTTCTACCAAGCTGAACTACAGCCCGATTTGGTCGCGAACTATTCACCAACTCGGGAGAATTGGCCACAGATCAACACAGATTTTCACAGATACGGAAGAGTCCGCACCCTTCCTCAATCTTTATCCGTCTTTCATCCGTGTTCATCTGTGGCTAAGTTCTGGCTTCCGATTGCGGCGCCGTCGCATCGCATTTATTCTGCGCGCCTATGCTGAGCGCGGGAATTGTTGGACTGCCCAACGTCGGGAAATCGACGTTGTTCAATGCCGTCACGCGGACGCACAACGCGTCCGCGGAAAATTACCCCTTTTGCACGATCGATCCCAACGTCGGCATCGTGACCGTGCCGGATCGGCGTTTGGACAAGCTTGGTGAGATGTCGCATTCGAAAAAAATCGTGCCGACCGCGATCCAGTTCGTGGATATCGCCGGTCTAGTCAAAGGCGCGAGCGCGGGCGAAGGACTCGGCAACCAGTTTCTCAGTCACATCCGCGAAGTGGACGCGATCGTGCAGGTGGTGCGTTGTTTTGCGGATGCGGATGTGCATCATGTCAGCGCCACCATCGATCCGGTCCGCGACATCGAAGTCATCAACACCGAGCTGGTGTTGTCCGATCTCGCATCGCTGCAGAAACGGCATGATCGGTTACAAAAGGAAGTTCGTGCCGGCGAGAAGAGCGCTAAAATCGAAAGTGCCGTCGCCGAAAAGCTTTTGCCGCATCTCGATTCCGGGAAACCGGCGATTAGTGCACCACTCGAAACCGAGGAGAAAATCGTGGCGCGAAATTTCTTTCTTCTGACTTCAAAGCCTACTCTGTTTGCGTGCAACGTTGCGGAGACCGATCTGGCAGCCGTTGCCAAGAAAGATCAAGCAAATGTCGCGGCGAAGTATGTCGATCTTGTCCAAGATTACGCTCAACATCATTTCGGAACGGAAGCCTTCGTAATCAGCGCCAGGATCGAAAGCGAACTTGCGGATCTGAGCGAGGAAGAAGCGCTGGAATATTTGCGCGGACTCGGTGTTGAGGATAGCGGCGTCCACGCGCTCATCCGCGCTGTTTATCATTTGCTTGGCTTGCGCACGTTCTTGACCACTGGCGAAAAGGAGACCCGCGCCTGGACCATTCACGCCGGCCAAAAAGCGCCGGCAGCGGCGGGCGCAATCCATTCCGACTTCGAGCGCGGCTTTATCGCCGCGGAAACGATTGCCTATGAAGAATTGGTCGCGCTTGGTTCGTTCGCGAAAGCGCGCGAAGCTGGAAAACTCCGGATTGAAGGCAAAGATTACGAAGTTCGCGACGGCGACGTAATGACGTTTCGCTTCAACGTGTGACCGCTATCAAGCGACGTAAAGGATCCGGCCGCACTGTTCGCAGTTGACGATTTCCTTGCCAGCCTCCGCATCTTTCACCGTCGCGGTGGTCAATTTCATGTGGCAACCGGTGCAAACGCCATGCTCGATCGCCACAA
>JBEEHZ010000016.1:0-5153 GCA_041167705.1 Verrucomicrobiota bacterium
AGAATCCCGTAAGAGCAGCCTTGGTCAAGGAATCCGACAACTGGAAATATCAAGGTGAGGTTGTTTTAATTGATCGAGTTTGAGTGCAGGCGAGACGCCTGCCACCACAGAAGAAACAGAAGTCTGCAGCCGAGGACGCTGCCACTCCGGCTCGGACCTGCCGCCACAACACGACTGCGGTTGAAGTTCATCGCGGCTTCGCGTTAACTCTTGGCGTGTCGCTCGTATTCAAAACCGTTCAAACCGAAGGCATCGCTGAGCTTTCCTACATTGTTGGCGATGACGACGAAGGCATCGCCGCCGTTTTCGATCCGCGCCCGGATTGCGATATTTACGT
Organism: Verrucomicrobiota bacterium; assembly: GCA_041167705.1. GTDB lineage: Bacteria > Verrucomicrobiota > Verrucomicrobiia > Chthoniobacterales > UBA10450 > AV40. The sequence continues at coordinate 338 of JBEEHZ010000016.1, forward strand.
CGAGATGGCGCGTGAAGCGGGCGTGGTGATCACCCACATTTTCGAGACCCACATTCATGCCGATCTGGTGAGCGGTTCGCGCGAACTGTGCGCGCGGGTGGAATCGGCCAAAATCTATACCAGCGATGAAGGCGGCGCCGAGTACGGATTCGATCGCGAAAAAATAAAAGACGGCGATCGCTTCGAGTTTGGTGAAGTTCTGATCACCGCACGACACACGCCCGGCCATACACCGGAGCATCTTTCATATTTATTGGCCGAGTCAGAGCGTCCTGACGAACCCTGGGGTATTCTCACCGGGGATTCGCTGTTCGTTTCATCCGCGGGGCGGCCTGACTTATTGGGCGAAAAGCACACCAAGCAGCTGGCCGAGAAACAGTTTCATACTCTGCGCGATTTTTATTTGAAGATGCCGGACCACGTCATGATTTATCCGAATCATGGCGCCGGCTCGCCTTGCGGTGCGGACATCGGCGCGCGTTTGACCAGCACGATCGGTTACGAGCGGCGGCACAATAAATTTCTTCAGTTCGACGACGTCCAGAAGTTCACCGAGTACGCGCTCGAGACTGCGCCGCCGGTGCCAAATTACTATCCGGTGATGAAGCAAGTGAATGCAAAAGGACCGGAGATATTGGGAGGTCTTCCTCGCGTTCCTGGTCTTCCACCAAAGGCGTTTAAGGAAGCGATCGAAAAAAAGGCCGGCGCCCTAGTTGATACACGAAGCATGCTTGCGTTCGGGGGCGGTCATATCCCCGGAGCCTTGAACATCGGGGGTTCGCCAGTTCTTTCGATCTGGGCGGGTTGGATGCTCGCTTCCAATGAGCCGATCCTTCTCGTGCTCGAAAATGAGAACGATCTTGAGAAAGTGGTCAGGCTTTTTATTCGAACCGGTTATTCAAAGTTTGCCGGGTATCTGATGGGTGGAATGAAAGCGTGGCAGGCCGCAGGGTTCGAACAGACCGAGGTTCGGCAGATGGATGTCCATGAGCTGAATAAACAGGCTGCGCGTTTGCAGATTGTCGATGTTCGTTCGCCGCGGGAATGGAAGAACGGGCACGTTCCCGGCGCGCGTCATATTTTTTTGCCGGAACTGCGAAAGCGGGTGAGTGAGCTCGATCGGGCGAAGCCAACAGCCGTTTATTGCGCGAGTGGTTACCGTGCGAGCATCGCGGCAAGCATTTTGAAAGAAGAAGGCTTCGACAATCTCTGGAACGTCCCGGGCAGTTGGGAAGCGTGGAATAAGGCGAAACTTCCAATCGAGGGAGCCGACGGCAAGTGAACGGTGAAGCTACTGCTGAATTACCCTCACCTGGCGCTTCGCGTCCTCCTCTCCCTGAGGGAGAGGGTAGGGTGAGGGCGCTTCCCCATCGCGGGTTCGGCGAAACGACGCGCGCGGATGTTTGGTGGCTTCAACCGCTCCTCGTCTTTCTCGGATTGTCGACTTTCATTGTGTATTCAACCTGGGCTGCGTTTCAGGGCGCTCATTATTTCTTCGGCAATTATATTTCTCCGTTTTACTCGCCGGAGCTTTTTGGCAATTCTCCGCACAGTTGGTTCGGGCCGAAGCCAGTTTGGTGGCCGGCTTGGTTGATCTTTTCGCCGGCATTACTAATTCTGTGGGCGCCGGGTGGATTCCGACTGACCTGTTATTACTATCGCGGCGCGTACTACAAAGCGTTCTGGGCGGACCCTCCTGCCTGCACAGTCGGCGAGCCGCGTAAAACGTATCTGGGCGAGCGCTCGTTCCCGCTCATCATGCAGAATGTGCACCGCTATTTTTTGTATCTCGCGCTCATTTTCATTTTGATCCTGAGCTATGACGTTTGGAAAGCGGTCTGGTTTAACAATCCGGTGACCGGCGGCAGTTCTTTTGGCATCGGAGTCGGCACAATTGTCCTTGCGATAAACGTCGTCCTCCTCGGCGGTTACACTTTCGGTTGTCACTCGCTGCGTCATTTGATCGGCGGTTTTCGCGATCAACTCGCAGGATCGACATCTTCATTTCAGACGTATCGCTGCGTCACCTGCTTGAATCAGCGCCACATGTTTTGGGCCTGGATGAGTTTGTTCTGGGTCGGCTTTACAGATCTTTACGTGCGTCTTTGTTCAATGGGAATCTGGCACGACTGGCGGATCGTATAATCAGTACGTAGCCGCCTCGTCACATGCGCTCACACACGCAAGCAGCTTAGCGTCAACGGATCCCGAATCGCTTATTGCTCACGGCTCGGGATGGGGTGGAGGGGCGGGATACGGAGGTGTTGAAGCAGAAGGCGAGGCAGGTGGAAATGACGGTTGCACTGCCAAAAATTGCGGCACAGCAAGTCCAGTAGCAACCACGCTGACCGTTCCATTGGGAGTAACTTTGTAGATGTCGTTGCTACCGTGGCCTGCCACAAACAGGTTGCCCTGTTCGTCAAAAACGATGCCACGAAGATCGTGGTCAGATGGGATTGTGGCGAACGTAGTTTGTGTCCCGTCTGAGGAAATTTTTATGATTTCACCAACGTCGCCGGTAGTGGACACGAAAAGATTTTGCGCGTAATTACCGTAAAGACAAAATTAGCTCTAACGCGTCTGAATCGTTTAAGGGATGAAGCGAGATGCGTTGAAGCGTTGAAGCATTCGGGCTAAGATGTGCCAATGAGCGCAAGCGAATTGCTTCACGAGATCGAAGCCCTACCCAAACAAGAGCAACTCTGGCTGTTCGAGAAGCTCAGTGAATTAACAGAAGCGGATATACCTGAGTCGCTGCGCAAAAGCATCGCCGAAGCCGACCGCGGCGAACTGATCGACTTGGATGACGCGCTGCGGGAACTCGATGCCCGCTAATTACGTTTTTAAAACAACCCCTTCGTTCCGGAAAGCGCTGGCAAAATTAAATCCGCAGCAGAAGGCGTCAGTGCGAAAGGCATTCGCTATTTTCAAGCAAGATCCTTTTGATGCTCGATTGCGCACGCACAAAATCCACGGCCTTTCGGCTAAACTTCGACGCACAATTTACTCGGTCTCTGTTGAATCAGATCTCCGCGTAATCTTTTACATTGCTGGCGATGTGGTCGTCAGTCTTGATATTGGCGACCACTCGATTTATCGGAGCTAGCAAATTTGACCGGTTAAACGCATGGCTGATTACGAAATCCACGAGCATGATGTTCTGGTAATCGGCGCCGGTGGCGCCGGATTACGCGCCGCGATCGAGGCTTCGGCCGCAGGCGTTCGCGTTGGACTCGTTTGCAAATCGCTCCTCGGCAAAGCGCACACGGTTATGGCCGAAGGCGGAATCGCCGCGGCGCTGGCAAACGTGGACGAGCGCGACAATTGGAAAGTGCATTTCGCCGATACGATGCGCGGCGGTCAATATGTGAATCAGTGGCGCATGGCCGAATTGCACGCGAAAGAAGCGCCGGACCGCGTGCGTGAGCTCGAAAAATGGGGCGCGGTATTCGATCGAACTCCGGATGGTCGCATCCTGCAGCGAAACTTCGGCGGCCACAGATACCCGCGGCTCGCGCACGTTGGAGATCGCACTGGTTTGGAAATGATTCGCACGCTGCAAGATCATGGCGTGCACCGCGGCATCGACGTGCACATGGAGCACACCATCCTGTCTATTTTAAAAGACGGAAATCGTGCGGTCGGCGCTTTTGGTTACGAGCGCGAGCGCGGTCGCTTCAAAATTTTTCGCGCGAAAGCGATCGTGCTCGCAACGGGCGGAATTGGCCGCGCTTACAAGATTACGAGCAATAGCTGGGAGTACACCGGCGACGGTCACTCGCTCGCTTACGAAGCAGGCGCGGAATTGATCGACATGGAATTCATTCAATTTCATCCCACCGGAATGGTTTGGCCGCCGAGCGTCATGGGAATTTTGGTGACCGAAGGCGTGCGCGGAGAAGGCGGAATTCTCACGAACAAAGAAGGCCGCCGCTTCATGTTCGACGAGATCCCCGAGAACTACAAAACACAGACCGCCGACAATGAAGAAGAAGGTTGGCGCTATTGCCAGGGTGATAAAAATGCGCGCCGGCCTCCGGAATTACTGACACGCGATCACGTTTCGCGCTGCATCGTTCGCGAAATCAAAGAGGGCAGGGGAAGTCCGCACGGCGGGGTTTATCTCGACATCGCCTGGATCAAACAAAAACTTCCGGACGCGGCGGATTACATCAAACGCAAATTGCCGAGCATGTATCATCAATTTAAGCAGCTGGCGGACATCGACATCACCGAGCAACCGATGGAAGTCGGGCCGACCACGCACTACATCATGGGCGGCGTGCATGTCGATCCTGACACCCAAATGTCGCGGGTGCCGGGTTTGTTCGCCGCCGGTGAATGCGCAGCCGGAATCAACGGCGCTAACCGGCTCGGCGGAAATTCGCTTTCCGATCTTCTCGTGTTTGGAAAACGCGCGGGCGAGTTTGCGGCGCGGTTCGCCAAAGACAATTCGTTAGGCAAGATCGACAGTCCGAGCCCGACGGGCACTATCGACACCGTCGCACGGGAAGCGCTGGTGCCGTTTGAATCCCGCGGCCGTGGGAACGAGAATCCCTACGAAATCCAGGCAGATTTACAGGAGTTAATGCAGGACAATGTTGGGATCGTGCGGACCGAATCGGAAATGCAACACGCGCTCGACCAATTGAAAAAGTTAAAAGACCGAGCAAACAATGCGAGAGTGACCGGGCATCGCGAGTTTAATCCAGGCTGGCACACAGCGCTCGATTTGAAAAACCTGCTTACAGCCTCGGAAGCGATCACGCGCGCGGCGATTGAGCGCAAAGAAAGCCGCGGCGCCCAGTTTCGTAAC
>JBEEHZ010000017.1:0-3343 GCA_041167705.1 Verrucomicrobiota bacterium
TCAACGCTGAGCGCATAGGCCCAGTTGTTCGTCATCGAACAAAAATAATCGAGCCGATCGGTGTAGGGCATCGAACTGAGATAAGTGGCGTTCTCGCCGATCTTTTCGTGGTTGCGGTGGAGATAACCGAAGACCGGCTTGAGCTTGCGCACGATCTCGCCCTCGAGCGCGACGTTCATCCGGAAAACACCGTGGGTCGATGGATGTTGCGGCCCCATCGAGACTTCGAGCAGCTCGCCGTCGAGTCGCGAGCACATTCGCGGCGGCGCTTGCTCCAGTTCTTGGAATCCTGTTGTCACGATTTCGATTTTTCTTTGGCCTCCTCTCCCTCAGGGAGAGGATTGAGGTGAGGGCGTGGTGTTTTCTGTAATTGCTTCCGCGCCATCCAAGGCTGGTCGCGGAGTGTAATGCTCCTTCGCCCGTTCCAACACGTCGTCATGCGGCGTCGGCTCCCATTCATAATCGTCCGGGTCCCGATAATCTTTCCGCATCGGATGATCGACAAATTCGTCCCACATCAAAATCCGACGCAGATCGGGATGACCCTCAAAATGAATTCCGTAGAGATCGAAGATTTCACGTTCCTGTAATTCGGCGCTTCGCCAGATCGGCGTAAGTGAAGGCAGGCGCGCGCCGTCCGTGCGATTTGGAGTCCGCATCCGAATAATCAGCGGGCCGTGTTTGTGTTTGATTGAGTAGAGGTGATAAACCGTTTCGAGATAACCGGAAATTTTCTCTTCGATTGTCTGATCGACTTCTTTCTCAACACCATCGACAACCTGTTTCACTTTCGTGGTTTTCTTAACGACGCGATCGAGCCAATCGACTCCGGTCACGTTTGAGCAACAATCGAATGCCAAAACCGGATGATCCCGAAGAAATTGCGCGACCGCGACCGCGTGCTCGTTGTCGATCAGCAACGAAGATTGTTGCGATGGACCGGGATTAACAACAATGTCGATCTTCGCGCCGCGCGCCGCCAGCTCTGCCCGATTTTTGATCTGGTCGAGAGACTCCATCAGTAGAAAAGGTGGATCGGCCGCTCCGCGGGCGATGTTAAATAATGGCGCCGAAGGCGCGTAAAATTAGCATCGAGCAAGGGACTGCTCGATCCACCTCTGGCGCATTTCATGATCTTTCGAGCGCGGGTGGATGATAAACGTCCGGATTGGCCGGCGGTTGCAAATCATGTTCGCCAAAGGCCGGCACCGGAAATTCGCTTGGCTGCTCCGGCTTCAGGAACTCGGCCTTGTCCGCGCCGCTCAGTTTTTGACTGTCGATCTTGCGCTGCAATTCCATGAACGCGTGCAGCAATGCTTCCGGCCTTGGCGGACAACCAGGGATGTAAACGTCGACCGGAATGTAGCGATCGATTCCTTTGAGCACATTGTAACCTTGCTTGAACGGGCCGCCGGAAATCGCGCACGCGCCCATCGAGATGACATATTTCGGATCAGGCATCTGGTTGTAGAGCCGCACGATTTGCGGCGCCATTTTCTTGGTCACGGTGCCGGCCACGATCATGAGATCGGCCTGACGCGGCGACGGCCGGAAAACTTCGCCGCCGAACCGCGCGATATCGTAACGCGACGCAGCCGTCGCGATCATTTCGATCGCGCAGCACGCGAGTCCAAATTGGAGCGGCCAGATCGAATTCTTGCGTCCCCAATTGTAGAGCTCCTGCATCGAGGTGACCCAAATGCCTTGCCGTTGCAGCTCGCTCCGCAATCCCTCGTCGATTTGTTCAGTCATTCTTTCGTTTTAACGTTTCAACGCTTTAACGTTCCTTCATCTCGCCCAATTTAAACAACCTTTGCCCCATGCCCAAACGAGACCTTCGATCAACAAAAGCAGAAACACGAGAATCGCGATGAACGCGCCAATCGGCAAACCGGTAAACGCGACCGCAAACGGAACGAGGAAGATCGCTTCCACGTCGAAGATCAGAAAGATGATCGCGTAGAGATAATATTGCGACCGGAATTGAACCTGCGCTTCACCGATCGACTCGACACCGCATTCATACGTCGCATTTTTTTCCGCGCCCGGCTTTGGCGGTTGAAAGAATTTTCTCCACAGCCACGCCAGTCCGAGCGGTAACAACGGAAACACCAGCGCCACGCCCGCGAAAATGACGATGAACAAATACGGGTTCGGAGTCATTTCTGTGAAAAATAATCAGCCACAGATGAACACAGATTTACACTGATTTAGAGAAACAATACTACAGTCTTTTTATCTGTGTTTCATCGGTGTTAATCCGTGGCGAATGATTCAGCCTTGATTAAACAATCACTCACCGCTTCTCTTCATCGAGCGTGAGCGATTCTCTCGACCAAATTTTCATCCACGCAAAGCAGTGGCTGCTCTCTTTCATCAGTGGTCGCGCGCCGGATTGGCTGATTCAAATTGCTTCCAGTCTCCTCAACATTGGCGTACTCCTCGGCGTTTTTCTGACCCTCTTTGCCCTGATTTCTGTTCTCGAACGAAAAATTCTTGGGCGCATGCAAAATCGTTACGGTCCGAACCGCGTCGGTCCGTTCGGTCTTTTCCAGCCCGTCGCCGATGGAATTAAAATGTTGATCAAGGAGGACATCGTTCCCGCTCGCGCAGACAAGATCGTTCACTTTCTCGCGCCGGTTTTGATCGCCGCGACCGCCATTCTCAGTCTCGGAGTCATTCCCTACGGGCGGAACATGACGCCGTTCGCTATCGACGGCGGAATTTTGTTTTTCTTCGCCGTTGGATCGACGACGGAGTTGGCTGTCTTCATGGCCGGCTGGGGCAGCAACAACAAATTTTCCATGCTCGGCGCGATGCGCGCCATCGCGCAGATGATCAGTTACGAATTGCCGCTCATCATCACTGTTCTTCCGGTCGTGATGATCGTGGGCTCGCTGAATCCGGACAAAATCGTCGGCGCTCAAGCGGCTTACTCGTTAGGTTTCGTGCCGCACTGGTTCGTTTTCACGCCGTGGGGCGCGACCGCGTTCATTTTGTTTTTTGTTTCCGGTCTGGTTGAATCGAACCGGACGCCGTTCGATGTCCCCGAAGGCGAATCGGAGATCGTCGCCGGCCACATGACCGAATATTCCGGGTTCAAATACGCCACCTTTTTCATGGCCGAGTACATCGGAATGTTCGCGATCAGCGGATTGGGCATCACACTCTTTCTCGGCGGATGGCAAGCGCCGCTCCACTTTCTCGCATTCATTACATCCTACGTTTGGTTTTTCGTGAAGTTGTCGATTTTACTTTTTGTTTACATCTGGCTGCGCGGCACGCTTCCGCGCACGCGCGTCGATCAAATCATGAATTTCGCCTGGAAATTCATGCTTCCGAT
>JBEEHZ010000018.1:0-6092 GCA_041167705.1 Verrucomicrobiota bacterium
ACACGGAGCCGGTTCAACGGTCTCGGCATTGAGGTCGCAATTAAGAACGGCCTGCCGACAGTTGTGACTCCGATGGAGGACACGCCCGCGGCCAGGGCCGGCATTCTTTCCGGCGATCAGATTTTGAAAATTAATGGAGCGTCGACCGATAGGATGGATTTACAGGATGTGATCAATCATTTGCGCGGCGCACCCGGCCAGAAGATTTCGCTGACGTTGATTCGTCCGTCGAACAAGGAGGTCAAAGATTACGCGCTCGAGCGCGCCGAGATCAAAGTGCAAAGCGTCAAAGGCTCACGCGTGCTTGATCCTGATCTGACCGGCTCATTCAAGATTGCTTACGTCCGGTTGATTCAATTCAACGAGCCGACGGCCGATGAACTTTCGAAGGCGCTCGACGAATTGCAAAAACAAGGGATGCAGGCGCTGATTCTCGATCTTCGGAACAATCCCGGCGGTTTGCTTAACAGCGCGGTGGATGTTTGCGCACAATTTTTACCGCCGAACACCAAAGTGGTTTCAACCCAGGGCCGGGTCGCATCGCAACAGCGCGAGTACACAACGTCCGGCGTAGCCAAGGAACGGCCGAATTTTCCGATGGCGGTTTTGGTGAATGAAGGCAGCGCCAGCGGTGCGGAAATCGTCTGCGGCGCGCTCAAAGACTTGCATCGCGCGATTGTCGTGGGTGAAACAACTTTCGGAAAAGGCTCTGTCCAAAACGTGATGCAGTTGCCGGACGGCTCGGCCTTGCGCTTTACGACCGCGAAATATTACACCCCGAGCAAGCAGGTCATTCACGGCAATGGCGTGACGCCGAACATTCGAGTTCCGATGAGCGTTGATCAGGAAAGGCAACTTTTCACGGCGCGAAGCAGCGGTGACACCATTAAGCCGGACGAAGACAAGAATTTCATTAAAAGCATGGACCCGCAGATGCTGCGCGCGATCGATGCGCTCAAAGGCGTGATGATCTACGCCCAGCAAAACGCCCCCAAGGCCGACGCGATCAAGAAGTAATTTGGAGGGACGACCTCCGTGTCGTCCCTAATTCAGAAGGACGCGACGGAGCGCGTCCCTCCATTCTCATGAAGACAATTCTCGCCCTCGAAACTTCCTGTGACGAAACCGCGGTTGCGATTTTACGCGGTCGCAATGGCCACTCCGGCTCGGAGTTAGTCGCCAGCGAGGTTGCGTCGCAGATTGCCGAGCACGAAAAATTCGGCGGCGTGGTTCCGGAAGTTGCCTCGCGCAACCATCTCGTCCACGCCCCGCGGTTGCTTGAGCGCGTCGCGCGCGAGGCCAGGATCGACATCTCCGAAATCGACGCCTTCGCCGCGACAAGTGGCCCCGGCCTGGCCAGTTCGTTGATGATCGGTGCCTCCATCGCGAAAGGACTCGCGATCGGTTTCGGCAAACCGTATCTCGCGATCAATCATCTCGAGGGGCATTTATTGTCTCCATTTTTTGGCGAGACCGAAATCAGGCCGAATGTTTCGCTCGTTGTCAGCGGCGGACACACGATGTCGATCTTTGTCCGCGGCGTGGGTGATTACGAAGCCATCGGCCGCACGGTGGACGATGCTGCCGGCGAAGCGTTCGATAAGATCGCGAAGTTGTTAGGCCTCGGTTACCCGGGTGGACCTGAAATCGAAAAGCGTGCGATTAACGGTGATCCGAAGCGTTTCGATTTGCCGCGCAGCATGCCGGACTCGGAAAATTTCAGCTTCAGTGGATTGAAAACCGCGGTCCGATATTTATTGCCGAAAATTGTAGGGCGTTTCTGCGAAACGCCAAACGAGGAACGACTTCTACCACAGACGCCCTACAAATTGCCTGAGAAGGATCTCGCCGATCTTTGCGCGTCTGTTCAACAAGCAATCGTCGACGTTCTCGTTCGCAAAGCGATGGAGGCGGCAAAAAAACACGATGTCGAACTTGTCACGGTCAGCGGCGGCGTCAGTTGCAATCGGGAACTGCGAAAACAATTAGGCGACGCGTGCAAACGCCATGGCTTCGAATTTAAAACCGCCGAGCCGTGGTTGTGCACCGATAACGCAGCCATGATCGCCTTTGCGGCAATGCTTAAACTAGAGAACGGCGCCAGCTCGAATGTGACTGAAGAGATCGATCCGAATCTCGCGCTGGGGTAGGGACATCGCGCTGCGATGTCCGCTGACGGCGCAGCGCGCCGTCCCTACCAAGTCAATATTCGCGCTCCAGGAGATAATTTGCGAGCGCGTGCAGAGCGTCGCCTTTTGCGCCGAAGATCGACAATGCACTGTGCGCTTCCTTGGTGAGTCGTTTCGCTTCGGCGCGCGATTTGTCCAAACCGATGATTGCGGGATAAGTCGCTTTTTGCGCCGCGACATCTTTGCCCGCGCTCTTGCCAAGCTTCTCGCTTGTCTGCGTCACGTCGAGAATGTCGTCGATCACTTGAAATGCGAGACCAAGCGCACGCCCAAATCGTGTGATCGCGTTGAGTTGTTTCGGATTTGCATTCGCGCTCATCGCGCCGAGTCGGACTGAAGTGGTCAGGATCGCCGCCGTTTTATTTTCGTGAATGTAACGCAGACCCGACATGTCGATCTTTTTACCTTCACCTTCGAGATCGGCGACTTGCCCGGCGATTAGTTTTTGGCTGCCAGCCGCGACCGCGAGTTCATGCAACAACATGGACATGTCGTAACGAGAAGTCGGCTTCGCGTGCGAGATGATCTCGAACGCGATCGTGAGCAACGCGTCGCCCGCCAGCACCGCAATACCGTCACCGAAGACTTTGTGGCAGGTCGGCCGGCCGCGGCGGAAATCGTCGTTGTCCATGCTCGGCAGATCATCGTGGACGAGCGAATAGGTGTGGATGCATTCCATCGCGCAGGCGAGAGGGAGCGCATTGTCGATCTTGCCGCCACACGCTTCAGTCGCGGCGAGACAAAGAATCGGCCGCAACCGTTTACCGCCGGCGAACAAACTGTAACGCATCGCCTTGTGGATCGTCACCGGTTTGACGTTTTCCTTCGGCAGATATCGATCCAACGCGCGATCGATTTTCTTCTGCCGCGATTCAAGATAAGATTTCAGATTCATTGCGCGATTAGATGGCACTGTAAAATTCGATTTGGTCGGTGCGCTAGAGATTTTCTGCGGTTTCGGCGACGGCGTCCGGTTTGACGCGCATGGCCAGGAACGCGCCGAGGAGTAGAATCGCCGCACTGACCAACTGCGCGGAGGTGAGGCGTTCGTGGAAAATGAGGGCGGAGAGACCGAGCGCGCCGATGGGGCAGAGGAGCTGGAGTGTTTGCGCAAGGGCGACGCCGATCTCGTGGATGGCAACGTAATACAAGACGTGCGCGAGCGTGATGCAGATCACAGCAGAAATGATGAGGATTAAGTTCACGTGTGCAGTGACATGAAGCGGGGTCCCGATTTTTCCAAAAGCGAGCGTTAGCGGAAGCAAGAGCGCCGAAGTGATGAGACTGATTATTCCGAAACTGCGGATGGAACCGAGCTTCGCGGACGGGCGTTTAATGAGAACGCCATAAAGCGCCCAGCAAAAGATCGCGATGAAGGCAATGACAAGGCCGGGCCAGGCAACATGATGATCCTGCCCACTCGACTGAAACCAGATCACGCCGAATGCGCCGAGCAATCCGAGCAGCGTTCCGAGTTGAAACTGCCATTGGCGAATGACGTAGCGTTCCTCGGGAAAAAAGGCGAGTGCGAGCAGCGCCGTGAAAATCACAGACGTGCGTGCCACGATTCCGTAGATACCGGGTCCCATGTAAAGGAGCGCGACGGTCTGCGTTATCTGGTGAACGACGTTGGGCAGACAAGGAATCAAGCAGAGCCCGACGGCGCGGATGTCGATCTTCGGTCCCCGGCGAAATTGAAACAGGACAAACGGGACGATGGCGAGACAGGCGACGCCGTAGCGGTAGAAATTTTGCGACCACGGATCGTAGAATCGGTTGAGATAAAATTGAAAAAGCGTTGGCAGCGACCAGATGCCGACGGTGGCGAATACCGCAGCGTATCCTCGGGAAAGTTGGCGCGTGCTTCGCTCCATCCGGCTGATTCTGCCATGACGCCGCGATTTCGCAGTTTAATTTGCTGGCTTGCGCGGCATTAATCGCTCAAAAATTGAGATGGAGGAGAACATGAAGATTAGAACAACACTCATTTTGTCGATTTTATTGTCAGCGCTGTTTTTTGCGGCGCCGGTTGCTAGGGCGAAGAAACGCAGCGGCGGGGGAGACACGGAGGGCCACCGTCGAAAGGGCGTCGAGCTGATCGACGCAAAGCAATTCGATCAGGCGATTGCGGAGTTTACCAAGGAAGTGGAAGCGGCGCCGGGCGAGCCCGCAGCTTATCGAGACCGTGGAACAGCTTATCGCGCTGCGGCGCGGGCGGCAGAACTGGCTGGAGACCAAGCCGGCGGGTCAACCAAATACACCTCGGCGATCACGGATTTCTCGAAGGAGATTGAACTCGCCCCCAAAGATGCCACGGGCTACGTCGAGCGCTCGCAGACCGAGGATTTGATACGGCAATATGATGCGGCAATGGCCGATGCAAACAAGGCCCTGGAGTTGAAACCAGATGAGCCGCTTGCAATCAAGTTCCGGGGTTTCGCCTACGTTGGTTTGTCGCAATGGGACAAAGCGGTCGCGGATTTTACCGCGGCGATCCAAAAAGATCCGAACGATCCACAAAGTTACGATCGGCGGGCGTGGGCGAACCGAAATCTGAAGAATTTTCCGGCGGCAGTGGAGGATTACACTCTTCTCCTGCAGAAAACGCCAACGAGCGAAGATGTGCTGGTAAAACGAGGCGCGACGTATGCCGCGATGCTGGAGTACGAGAAGGCGATCGCTGATTATCAAGCCGCTCTAAAAGTAAAGCCGGACGATTACGACACAGTCCAGCGAATGCAATATGCTCAGGCTCAGCTGGCGGCGAAAAACGCGCCTCCGGCGACACCGACACCCACACCCGCCGCAAGTATTTTTACACCGGCAAAGATCTTTTTTGCGGTAGTTATCCTGGTGATCATTGCGGTGGTTGTCCGGTTGATGACCCGGGGAAAACCAGAGGAAATAAGCAGCTCCAGAATCCGCTGATGGTGGATCGAGCAGTCCCTTGCTCGATGTTATTTGAGGTGGCCGAAGGCCACTAAATTTAGCATCGCCCGCGGAGCGGCCGATCCACCGATTTGAGCATGTTCCAGCCTCACAAAATTGCTTTGACACTGCGGGGGGCGTGGTTAGCGTTTCGGACGCTTTTTGCGAGAACGAGACGGTCCCATGGTCGTTGCAATTTGATGCGGCTTTGGGACTTTTAGTTCTACACGCGGGAGGCAAACCGGCCCATGTAGCTCAGTTGGTAGAGCACGTCCTTGGTAAGGACGAGGTCACCGGTTCAATCCCGGTCATGGGCTCCAGTTTGAGCCCGCGACAGGGACGACAGTATTAGAAAAGACGCAGTTTGGTTTATTAAAACACGACAGGAGAATTGATATGGCAAAGGAAGCATTTAAACGCGACAAGCCGCACTTGAACGTCGGCACGATCGGTCACGTCGACCACGGGAAGACTACGCTCACGGCCGCCATCACCAGCGTGCTCGCCAAAAAAGGCATGGCCGAAGTTCGGGCTTACGAATCAATCGACAACGCGCCCGAAGAAAAAGAGCGCGGCATCACGATCAACACTGCGCACGTGGAATATTCGAGCGATAAGCGTCACTATGCCCATGTCGATTGCCCCGGCCACGCTGACTACGTGAAGAACATGATCACCGGCGCAGCCCAAATGGACGGCGCCATCCTCGTCGTGAGCGCAGCGGACGGCCCGATGCCGCAGACCCGCGAGCACATCCTGCTCGCGCGCCAGGTCGGCGTGCCTTCGATCGTTGTCTTCCTGAACAAGGTCGACATGGTCGATGACCCGGAGCTTCTCGACCTGGTCGAGATGGATGTGCGCGATCTGCTCACGCAATACGAATTTCCGGTAGATAAAATCCCGATCGTAAATGGCAGCGCGCTCAAGGCGCTGAACGGCGATGCCGAAGCGGAGAAGCAGGTTCTCGCGCTCGTC
>JBEEHZ010000019.1:0-2687 GCA_041167705.1 Verrucomicrobiota bacterium
GGCGCGGTGAAGAAAAAATTCGTGTTCAACGGGGAGCAGTTTGCGAATGAAGACGCGATGCCGGCGGATGTTCGAAGGCTGTGCGACGACGTGATGGGCGTGATCGAGAACAATGGCGAGGTCACGCTTCCGAATGGGAAATCTGAGCCGCTTCTAACCAAGCGAGAGATAGCCGTGGTCGCGCTCTTTGCCGGCGGAATTGTTGCGCTGGTCCTGGCGCGGCTGGTGATGGGTTAAACCGGCGTCTCGGAAAACAGCGGCATCTGCATTTCCGCGGGCGCGCTTTCGGCGAAACGCACGCCGACTCCGATCAGGCGCACTTTTTTGCCGGTGCGCGCAAAAGCCTCCGCCAGCAAACTGCGGAACGCAAAAAGCGATGGCTCCAAACCAGCGCGTTCGGCCGTGGTTCGGGTGAAATCGGCAAATTTTAGCTTCACGAAGATCTTAGTGATGCGGCGAGCAGTTTCTTTTTGCGCCAGCTCCGCCATGAGCTCCTCAAAAAGTTCAGCAAGACGTTCCTCGCATTGTTCCAGTGTCTCGAGATCGCTCGGGAAAGTCTCTTCGGTGCTGAGCGATTTCCGCGGCCGGTCCGGTTCGACCGGTCGATCGTCAATCCCGCGACAAAGATCGAAGAGTTCGCTGCCGAACTTTCCGAAAAGATCGACCAGTTCCGGACGGTTGAAACGCTGAAGGTCTCCACACGTTTTGACGCCCAGTTCCTGCAATCGATGCTCGGTTTTTTCGCCGATGCCCCAGATTTCGCGCACCGGTAAATCTTGCATGAATGCCGGCACCTCGGCGGCGGCGACTTCCAGTTGTCCGTTCGGCTTTCGCATCGCGCTGGCGATTTTTGCGATCAACTTGTTTGGCCCGATGCCGGCGGACGAAGTCAATTTCGTCTTTTGAAAAATTAAATCGCGTATTACTTGCGCGAGCGGTCCGGGCGCGCCGGGGTGCGTAGTTACGTCGAGATAAGCTTCATCGAGCGAAAGCGGCTCTACCAGCGGGCTGAAACGGCGCAAGATCTCCCGGACGACGGCGGCTTCGCGCCGGTAAACATCGAAGCGTGTCGGCAGGACGATCAGGTTCGGACAACGCTGCAGCGCCATAAACGTCGGCATCGCGGAGTGAACGCCGAACGCGCGCGCTTCATAATTGCACGTGGTCAGGACGCCGCGGCGCTCGCGCGCGCCGCCGACGCCGACCGGTTTCCCCCGCAAAGCAGGCCGGTCCCGCACTTCGATGGCCGCGTAAAAGCAGTCCATATCGAGATGAATGATCGCGCGCGGTGAGGCATCGCCTGTCACTCGCCAATCTAGCTTGAAAACATCGCAATCTCATGTCGGGCGCTCACGTTTGAGTTGACCAAAAAATTGAAATAGCTAAACATTGATCCGCACCTGCAGGCCATGTCTCTCATTCCGAGCGAATCGTATAGTTTCCCTGACCATTTCACGCGCACGGTTGTTCCTTCGCGCAAACCGAAGAACGAACAGCCTGAACCGGCACCGCTCGTCGAGATGCCGCGAAAAAGACCTGCGATTGTGCCGCTGCCTAGTCCGCAAATGCGGCCGGCTCCAGTGGTTCGCCGGGAAAATTCAGAACCAGTCCGTAGCAAAGCGCCGGCTCCGGCGCCCAATCTCGCGCTCCGTCGGGTGAGCGCGCCGCCTCCTCGGATCCCAGACCCGCCAGTCAGAAAGATGCCGCTTCCGGCCAATTTGAAACCAAAAGTCCGCTGGAACATGCGCGCACCGGCACTGGATCCTGCTCCAAACGGGGAGAATGGTGGGGAACAAATTCTGCACGCCCCGCTCACGGCGCCTGCGCGAAACGTGATTCCAATGAGGCCGCCCAGAATCGCGCGTCCGCCGCGGATGATGCCGCCCCCTCAACCCGCGACGGTTCAGAGCCCTATTCCGGTACCGCCAGCGAAACCTGTAGCACCGGCCAAGCCGGCAGGACCGGTTCAGGCGCAGCCGGTGGCTGAGATTCCGCACGCGTCTGCAACTTCCAATCCGCAAGCGGACTTTTTTGAGACGTTCGCGCAAACCGGCGAGACCGCTTTGTCGAAGCGACGTCGCAAAGCGAAAATGCATCGATTCATTGTCTGCGAGAGCGCGGCAGTCGCCGTTCTGCTACCACTCGTAATCCTAGGATTGTCGCACCATCCGAATAATGTCGCGCTGATGTGGATCATGAATATTTCCACGATCACTTCTGCGGTGGTTGCGGCCCTGCTGCCGATTTTCTTTTTCGCCTTCACGCCGACGCTGCCCGAAATCGAGCGCTAAAATCGAGTTCGAGGTTTTACAACATTGACCTAACCGTCAGGATTGCGTTTTCGCGGAATTTACGCGATGACGGTCAACGATTATGAAGTCGGCGGTCACGCGAGCCTTCATGGTGCGCCATGGCGCGACGGTATTGAGCGCGGAGGATCGCTTTGCCGGCGCGACGGACGTGGCGCTTTCGGATGAAGGCCGCGAACAAACGCGTCGGCTGGCCCATCGTTTGAGTCACGAAAAAATCACGGCGGTCTACGCATCGCCGTTGGGTCGCACGGTTGAAACGGCTAGCATTTTGGCAGCACCGCACAAACTCGAAGTCCAGACGCAGGACGGCTTTCGTGAAATTAACCATGGCCGATGGGAACAAATGACGCGGCACGAAGTGGAGGAAAAATTTCC
>JBEEHZ010000020.1:0-5737 GCA_041167705.1 Verrucomicrobiota bacterium
AGAATGTTGGCATGGACCGTGGTCGCGTCGTCGAGACCGGAAACTTGCGGCATGTAGCCGGTGACGAGATCGCGCTGTCGAGTGAACTCACCGGAATCGGCTTGAGCCACGCCCGCCGCGATCTGGAGGAAGGTCGATTTGCCCGAGCCGTTGCGGCCGACGAGCCCAATGTGTTCGCCTTCGGTGAAGGCAATCGTCGCGCCGTCGAGAACGACCTGGGTGCCGTACTTAACGGAAAGGTTGTTCGCGCTCGCGATGACTGCGGCTGACGTCTCTGACATAAGAACGACAAACGTCGAACGCGCAAACCGCCTCCGCAAGGCTATGGCGCGCCAGGCGCCGGATGTCCAATCGGCAGAAGTTGAGTGGTTGAGGTGAAAGGCGAGCGCCCTCGTTCGCTACGGCCAACCGAGGGTAAAGCAAAAGGAAGAATCAGCTCCGCGCAGCGGCCTTGCGGAGGCGGGTGACTCGTAAATTTTGATCTAATAACTTTTCCCGCGGGGTTGTCCGATTGCTTCGCTGGTCTCGGTAGAGTAATCTTTTCTCGACGTGATTCAGGTCTTCACCGGAAGATGCTGGATCTCGCCGAGGGAGTTATGGAACGTCGTCTGACCGCTATTCTTGCCGCCGATGTCGTCGGATACAGCCGCCTTATGGGCGGCGATGAAGCCGGCACCCTGGCCGCGCTCAAATCGCTCCGGAAAAATTTGGCTGATCCCAAGGTCAGCGAGCACAACGGCCGGATCGTAAAGGTCACTGGAGATGGAATGCTGGCGGAATTTCCCAGCGTTGTCAGCGCAGTCGCTTGCGCCATCGATATTCAATCCGCCATGCGCGCGCGTAATGCCAGCGCACCCGCCGCGCCCATTGAATTCCGCATCGGCGTTAACCTTGGGGACATTATCGTAGAGGATGGCGACATCTTCGGTGATGGGGTCAACGTGGCCTCGCGCCTCGAAAGCATCGCCCCAGCCGGGGGAATCGCCGTTTCCCAATCGGTGCGCGACCATGTCGGCAATCGCCTCGACGTTATTTTCGAGGACATCGGCGAGCGTCGCCTCAAAAACATCGAAGCACCGATTCGCGTTTACACCATTTCGCTCGATCGCCCTGTTCCGGAAAAAAATGCAGCATCAGGCGTCAGCCAGGAGCGGCCCTCGATTGCGGTTCTCCCTTTTGTGAACATGAGCGGCGACCCGGAACAGGAATATTTCAGTGACGGCATCACCGAAGACGTTATCACCGATCTGTCGAAGGTATCGGGTTTGTTCGTCGTGGCACGCAACACCGCGTTTACCTACAAAGGCAAACACGTCGATGTGCAGGAAGTGGCCAAGCATCTCGGGGTGAATTTCATTCTGGAAGGAAGCGTGCGAAAAGCGAGCGCCCGCGTCCGTGTCACCGGCCAGCTCATCAACGGCAAAGACGGAGGCCACGTCTGGGCCGACCGCTACGATCGCGACCTGACGGATATTTTTGCCATTCAAGACGAAATTACCCACGCCATCGTGGAGCAGCTCAAGGTGAAGTTGCTTCCGCAGGAAAAGAAATCGATCGGGCAGATGCCTACCGAAAACATCGAAGCGTATACTTATTATCTCCGCGGCCGACAGTTCCTGCATCGCCACTCGAAATCGTACTATCAGCTGGCCCGCCGGATGTTCGCCAAAGCGGTCGAGTTGGATCCTGCTTACGCCCGCGCTTACGCCGGCATCGCTGACTGCGATTCTTTCCTATTTCTGCACTACAGCGCGCCGGTCGAGATCAAAGGCATACTGGAAACCAGCGCGAAGGCGCTCGCTCTGGAGAACGGGTTAGCCGAGGCGCACGCTTCCCGCGGCCTGGCGCTCTCACTCGACCAACGATACGACGAGGCCATGGCCGAATTCGACAAGGCCATCGCGCTTGATCCGAATTCGTTCGAAGGCCACTACTTTTATGCGCGCGCCTGCTTCGCCGAAGGTAAGTTTGAGCGCGCCGCGGCGCTCTTCGAACGTGCGGCTGAGATTAAGCCCGACGATTACCAGTCCGTCATCCTGCTCATTCAGATCTATCATTCACTTGGCCGCGACCAGGATGCGAAGGATGCGGCGCGAAGAGGTATTGAACGGGCCGAGCGCGAACTAACGAATCATCCGGACAATTCACGGGCGGCCTATCTCGGCGCAAAAGCGCTCATCACCCTCGGTCAAAACGAACGGGCAAAGGAATGGCTCACCGGAAGCGTTGCCATCGATCCCGACGATGTTCTGACCCAGTACAACGTAGCCTGCGCATACACCGCGCTCGGCGACACTGAGGCCGCATTTGATTTACTGGAACGTTTGCTGCCGAACGCCAATCACGAGACCAGGGCGTGGATCAAGCACGATTCCGACTTCGATCCCCTGCGCGATCAGCCCCGTTATCAAAAAATCCTCGAGTTAGTCGGCAAGTAGTGCAAAGCGCAGCGGCCGACGCCTTTCGAGAGACGCGATCTTTGGATCGACATGGGGGTGAAGCTAAGGCCGCGTTAATACGTAAATCTAAACACTTTTGTCTGCCGGTTCGGATCGCAGCCTTTTGAAACAGCGCTCAGCGAAGCGTTCCACCGGTCGTCCCAAGAATAGCGCGAGCGCAGTCAGACCAAGTGCTATCGCCATGATCGACCAATAGCCGAGCCCGCAAACAATTCCGAGTACGGCGCAAATCCAGATCGTCGCGGCGGTGGTTAGCCCGGTGACGTGCCCTGCGGGATCGCGCAAGATCACTCCCGCTCCGAGAAATCCAATGCCGGTAAGAATACCTTGGACGACTCGACCGATTGCGTTCGGGTCAGCCGCCAGAGAGCGGTTCGGAAGCTCGAGCACAACCATCGTAGCAGCCGCTGCTCCAAGACAAACGAGCGCGTGGGTTCGCAGTCCGGCGGGTTTTCCGTGCAACTCGCGATTTAAGCCAAGGGCGCCACCGAGAATCAGCGCCGCCCCGAGACGTACGGCGATATCTTCATTTCCGCTGAGCACAATACAATCATTGATCACTGACTTGCGAATGAAGGCAAGCCGTTAGTCGCCTGGCTTCGGCGCGGCGCTCGACCGCTACCTCGCGGCTTCTCCGGACATGTCGCGGTTCCCAACCGCTCCGTTCTTCAGCCTCTCGCAGCAGCCTTCGCCCGAACCTTTTCAGCCCACTCGGCACGCAAGACTTTCATCTCCGCCCGTAACGTGGCCATGCGCGGGCCGACGCCTTTGTATTTTTTCACGATCCCGGTGACCTTTCGATTGACCGCGCCCTGACCGACCAGACCCTGAAGCTTTTCGTAAACGCGCAAGCGCAGCATTTCTTCGCCGCCGCTGGCAGCGTTTCGTTCCCGAAGATTAAGCAGGATGATGTCGAACAAAGGTTTGAATTCAAAGGAGGCCCTGGACGAAAGCACGGCCACCAACTCCTCGGTTACGTTGTCGGGCATCCGACGTGAAAAAGAAGCGCCAACGGATTTAGACATCAATGACTATAGCCGAAATCCGGAAAATAGCGAGCCAGGGCAGAGAGTTGAGCGGTTGAGAAGGTTGAGGTCCGACGTGCGAGCCGCAAGGGCATTGGACTGGCATTGTTGAGGACTTGCCCGGCATTGCAACGGTCCACCCTCACCTCACTCCTCTCCCGAGCAAGGGAGAGGAAGCAGATAATCGTCACGGCGTGCTACACAAATAAAGAACACTTGAAGCGTCGAAAAGCCCGCATTCATAGCGACTTACGACTCGAACCTTGGGCTAGGTCGCGTCGCGCAGGAGCGCGTCGAGATCGAGTGGGTGCGTGGCCATCCCGATGGAACCGTCGGGGTTGCGCGGCCACTCTTCTTTCGGACGATCACGATAAAGCTCGAGGCCGTTGTGGTCCGGATCGTGGATATAAAGCGCTTCACTCACGCCATGGTCGCTCGCGCCGTCGAGCGCAATCTTGGCGGCAAGCAATCGGCGAAGCGCGTCTCCAAGCGATGCGCGATCGGGATAGAGAATTGCCAGGTGAAACAAACCGGTCGTGCCTGGCGGCGGCGGCGAACCGCCGAGACTTTCCCACGTATTCAGTCCAATGTGATGGTGATATTCGCCTGCGGAAACAAACGCTGCCTTCGTCCCCCAGCGTTGCATCAGCTCGAATCCGAGGACGCCGCAATAAAATTGGAGCGATCGCTCGAGATCGGAAACCTTCAGGTGAACATGACCGATGCGCACTCGTGGATCGACAGGCCGGAAATCTTTGTCGGGTTTGAACATCTCGGTCGGGTTGTTGCTCAAGGTACTCGCGGCTGAGGACTCCGAAAGTGTTCGAGCAGGCGACCGCAATTACAACGAACGAAGCAATAAGTGGGACGCGACGGAGCGCATCCCTCCAATCACTGCTTACGGCCAGTCCGGTCGAAGACTCGTTGGGGAGAGCTACCGCTAATTATTGGTTATCTCGAAATGCGGATTACGAAATGCGAAGGGTGAATTCCGGAGTCAGCTGTGCATCGAATCATTGAACTGCTGGAAGAATTGCTCGTATTTTTCCTGGCCGCCTTCGGCAGCGAAGCGAAGTGGGTAAACTTTTTTGACGCAAATTTCTTTCGCGTCGGGCTGGCTTTTCAAGATCGACATCACCTCGTCGATGAATTCCTTCAGCGGCATCGCCTTGGGATCTTCAGCCATCTGGTCGCCCATGAGAGTGGTCTGGACATAGGGCGGGATGAGTTCGACCACTTCCACCTTTGTCGACTTGAGCTGGTAACGGAGCGATTGGGTGTAGGAATGGATCGCGGCCTTCGTGGCGCAATAAGTCGGCGTCATCGCCAACGGCACGAAAGCCAGGCCGGAGGAAACGTTCATAATAGTAGCGCGCGGTTGTGTTCGGAGTGACGGCAACAACGCGGACGTGAGCCGAATCGGACCGAGCAGATTGGTTGTGATCGTTTTCTCAGCTGTCGATAAATCGGACGGCTCCTCGAGCAAATTCTCCGGCTTCATCATTCCGGCCATGTTGATGAGCACGTTGAGCGACGGATAATCTTTCGTCACCTGAGCGGCGAAGGACTGGATGTTTTTCGGATCAGCGACGTCGAGCGTGAGGGATTTCATCCCGGGATTGGCGGCAATGGTTTCGTCGAGCGTCTTCTGTCCGCGGCCGGCGATGATGACCTGATTGCCAAGTTTGTGAAACGCTTCCGCTAATCCGCGGCCGATGCCCGAGCCGCCGCCGGTAATGAGGATGGTGTTGCCAGTGGTCTTCATGAGTACTGAAAGCTTAACCGCGGTTACGCTGATTAAAACGGATCAAAAGAGGTATTGTTTCTGACCTTATCTGCGATATCCGCGTGATCCGCGGTTCAATGTTTGTATCTCGGCTGCTTCCCGCAGCGCTCGACCGCTACCCTCGGGGCTTCTCCGGCCATGTCGCGGTTCCCAACCACTCCATTCGAATTGAACAAAGCGGCGGGTAGGCGGAGACTAACGGCAACAACCTGTGAACACTGCGACGTCGACAGAGCAGAATTTTAACGCGCGGAAGATTATTATCGTGCTGATCGTGCTGGCGACGGTTTGTCTGCTCTCGCTGATCGTTGCCGGCGTTACCAGTTTGATTTCACTGGCGGAGAGAATCCATCCACTCGCCGGTAGCATCGTCTTCTGGACTCTCATCCTCACAGCCGGCTTCTTCGCGCTTTATTGCGTGATCGCTTACGCAAGACTTCCGGCGGCGCTCATTCTGCCCGAGGAAG
>JBEEHZ010000021.1:0-2530 GCA_041167705.1 Verrucomicrobiota bacterium
GCGCCGACTTCGGTCTCCTCGAGATTCAAGGCGAGCCCGAACACGCCGTTCGGAAACTCGATCATCTCATTGAGCATGACGTCGCTCAGCCCTTCGATGCGGGCGACGCCGTCGCCGGTTTCGCGGACCACGCCGACATTGCTCTTGGATGCCGATGTTTTTAGTCCGGCGATTTTCGTTTCAATCTCTTCAAGAATACTGCTCATGGTTTTGGTTGGTTAAAGTTGTTGTTGAAGCCGTTCCAAGCGGTTGCGCAGAGTGCCGTCCCAAACATCGCTCCCCACGCGCACTCGCACGCCGCCGAGTAGCGTTGGATCGACCACGAACTCGGTAGTCAAATCGTTGCCGTATTTTTTCTTCAACCGCGCAACGATGTCGGCCGCCACCTGCGGGCTTAGTGCCATCGCGCTTTCGATTCTGGCGTGGCGCTTTCCGATCTCGAGCCGAAGCAAGCGCTTGTAATACTGCAACACGGCCATGAAATGACGCGGACGCTTTGCGATTAGCGATTGCACGAGCGACGCGATCTTGCCGCGATCGAGCTGACCGTCGGTAAAACTAGCGCGCAACATTCCCCGGGAAAGTTGGCGGATCTCTTTGTTAATTCTCATCAGGCAACCTGGCGGGCGGCTTCCTCCTGCAAACGCTTTTGGTCTTCGGGCGTCAGCACTTTCCCCGTGACTTTTGCGGTCGTATCAATGACGAGGCGGCCAAGTTCGCGTTTCAATGTTTGCATTTGGCGCTCATGCTCGAGAGCTGCCGCTTCCTTCGCCTTGGCCAGGATTTGCTCGGCCGCAGCGATTGCTTCCTGTTGTTTCCGCTCAGCCAAATGGGAACTGCTCGCGCGCGCTTCATCGATCATTCTTTGCGCATCGGCGTTGGCCTTTGCCACAATTTCCTGATAACGCTTTTCCGCTTCAGTGAGTTCCTTTTTGATCTTTTCCGCGTTCAGCATTCCTTCTTCAATTTTTCGCCGGCGATCTTCGAGGACGGCCAGGATCGGCTTATAGGCAAACCGCCGCAGGAGAAATGCAACGATCGTGAAGCTAATCACCTGCGAAAGGAACAATTCCCAATTCCACCCAAACGTGTCAGCCGTGTCCTTCAACGTATCGGCGAAACTCGCCGCAGCGAAAAATGTCAGATTCATAATTAAACGTCAGTGCAGCGACTTGGCCGCACGAAAGCTCAATGCGCGAGGTAGAGCGCGTAAAACACAATCGCCTCGGTGAAAGCGATCGCCAGGATCGCCTGCACCAAGATAGGTGTGGCTGCCCCGGGATTGCGTCCTACTGCCGACGACGCGCCTAATCCTGTCAGGCCGACACCGATGCCGCAGCCCAATGCCGCAAGACCGACGTGAATGTTTGAGAGGTTTCCGGTCAGTTCCGCCAATAATGGTAGTATCATAGTTTGTAGGTTTGCTTTGGCGCGCTCGCGGATTTTCCACAAGCATCGCCGAAATTGTTAGTGATGTGGTTCGTGCCCCGGTTCGTGTTGCGCGATCAAAAGGGTAAACACAGCCGTCAGTAGCATGAAAACGAGTGCCTGCACGACTCCTACGAGTAATTCCATGAAATAGAACGGAATCGGAATCAGCCAGCCGAGCATCGGGACCATGGTCGACATCGCCTCCAAAATGCTTTCGCCGGCATAAATGTTTCCGAACAATCGGAAGCTGAGCGAGATCGGACGGAACAGGATCGAAATAATTTCCAGCCATCCGACCATGAAGAAGATCACCACCATTACGATCTTCATAAACCCGGACGTCTCGCCCTTCGGGCCAAAAATGTGAAGGAGAAATCCGCCGACACCATTGGCTTGAATCGCCCAGACGACCCAGAGAACGAAGAAAATCGCGGCCATCGCCGTGGTCATATTCAAGTCGGCGTTACCACCACGGAGCAGCGGCCGATCAATATGAAAATTGCCAGTCGGATCGTAGTGGCCCCAACCGATGGTTCCAACGCCCGGTAACAAACCGAACCAGTTCACGAATAAAATAAAAATGAAAATCGTGGCAAAGAACCAAAATGTTTTCTTCACCAGCTCGCGACCGATGATCGACTCAAGAAAATTGTGGAGGCTTTCGACCAGCCACTCCCAAAAATTCTGAATACCGCTTGGAATCGGTTTGATCCGGCGCGTTGCGATTTGTGCGAAAAAGATGATGCCAGCGGCGACGATCCAGGTCACTAACATCGAATTTGTGACCGCAAACTTGCCGAATTGAACGAGTGGCGCGGCTTTTAGCGACACGCCTTCGTGCTCAACCTGCGCCGGCGCTGCTGTTTCCGCCGCAAATGCGGAGCTCGCCAACGCCGCGCTGCACATCAGCGCCAGGATCGACATCAGTAAATAACGGTTGCGCATTTCGATGGTCAGCCAAGCGGCACGGGCATCCCGCCCGTGATCTCTCGCGCTCCGAAGTCGAGCCGCGAATCTTGACGCGAATACCAAAGCCGTTTTTGTCGGAATGACAAGCGACTTTCGGCAAATTCTCCCGAAATTGCGGAACGCGTTGTAG
>JBEEHZ010000022.1:0-7957 GCA_041167705.1 Verrucomicrobiota bacterium
CGACCGGGATGATCTCGCACTACATCGACATCTATCGCAGTCTGGGAGCGCAATTGTGAAAACAATCCTGATGCTGCTCAGTTTTCTTTTGCCTTGGAAACTGCGGCGGTCGTTTCTCGAAAATCAATTCGGTTATAAAATCCATCCGACTTGCCGAATTGGGCTCGCTTGGATTTTTCCAAATCGGTTAATCATGGAAGAAGGCAGTCAGATCGGCGCTGCCACCGTCTGCAAGAATATCGACCTGCTTCATCTCAAAGCGCACGCTTCCATCGGCCGCGGCAATTGGATCACCGGATTTTCACTGGGCTCATCGCGTCATTTTGCTCACCAGACAGATCGGCGCCCGGAACTGATCGTTGGCGAGCACGCGGCCATCACCAATCGTCATCTGCTCGATTGTACTAATTCAGTCACGATTGGTCGATTTACGACCTTCGCTGGATTTCATTCGCAAATCATCACGCACAGCATCGACGTCGAACAAAATCGACAATCCTCGAAGCCCGTTCGCGTCGGGGATTATTGTTTTGTCGGGACCAATTGCGTGTTGCTTGGCGGAAGCGCGTTGCCCGATTTTTGCGTGGTCGGCGCCAAATCTCTCGTCAACAAGGCCTTTACCGAGTCGTATCAGCTTTACGGCGGAGTCCCGGCCCGGCCGATAAAATCGCTTTCGCGCAACTGCAAATATTTCCAGCGGACGGAAGGTTTCGTTGTCTAGCGCATTGAAGATTCTGCAATTGGTGCACACGCTCGACCCGAGCGTTGGCGGGGTGGTGACGGGGGTCCTCTCGCTCAGCCGGGGACTCGCGCAACGCGGGCATGAAATCGACATCGTTGTGCTGGACGAACCTTCCGTATCGTGGATCGATATCGGTCTAAGCGTGCGTGCGCTCGGTCCCGGCCTGACAAGTTACCGCTATTCGCGCGCTCTCCTGCCGTGGCTTCGAGAAAATGGCGGCGATTACGATCGCGTCATTGTGAATGGCATCTGGCAATACTTGAGCTTCGCTGCCTGGCGGCGTTACGCCGGTTCTTCAATTCCGTATTACGTTTTTCCCCACGGCATGCTCGATCCATGGTTCAAGGAGACGTTTCCGCTCAAACATTTCAAGAAATGGCTCTACTGGCCCTGGGCCGAGTATCGTGTTTTGCGAGATGCAGCGGCAGTCATTTTCACTTCGGAAGAAGAACGTTTGCAGTCTAGGAAGTCATTCTGGCTTTATCGAGCTCGCGAAAAAGTTTCACCTCTCGGAATCGAAGCGCCATCGATCTGGCCAAACGCGAAGTCGGAATTTCTTTCGCGTTTCCCGCAACTGCAAAACACGCGCAATTTTCTTTTTCTTGGTCGGTTACATCCGAAAAAAGGCTGCGACACTTTGCTGGATGCGTTCGCGCGGGTACGGTCAACCGATTCCATTTCACTGATCTTGGCCGGCCCAGATCAAATTGGCTGGGAAAAAGATCTACGCAGACAAGTGGAGCGTTTGAATCTGGCAAGCCGGGTTGTTTTTACCGGCATGCTTCAAGGCGCGATCAAACAGGGTGCGATCGCTAGTGCGGACGCGTTTGTTCTTCCATCGCATCAGGAAAATTTCGGGATCTCCGTGGTCGAAGCCCTCGCCGCCGGTGTTCCAGTTTTAATTTCCAATCGGGTAAACATCTGGCGCGAGATCGACGTGGATCGCGCCGGTTACGTTGAATCCGACGACATCGCTGGAACGACTCGCTTACTGCAACGTTGGATCGACACACCGTCAAAAGAACGCAAAATGATTCGCCAAAATGCGAGAAATTGTTTCGAGCAACGCTTTGAAATCGGTCGGGCGGTCAATTCGCTTTTGCAGATCTTAAATGAGGTTTCGGGCGTGCGATGAAAATAACAATTGTCCTGGGCGCGTTTTTTCCGGTGCCGCCGACAATGGGGGGCGGTGTGGAGAAAGTTTGGTTTACGCTGGCGCCCGAGTTCGCAGGGCGCGGTCATGATGTCTTGATGGTTTCGCGCAAATTACCCGGACTTCCGCGTGAAGAAACAATTAACGGGGTGAAACATTTGCGTGTTGACGGATTTGACGCCCCACGCTTGCTCGTTTGGTTGAAATTTCTCGACCTGATCTATTCGCTCCGGACGATGTCGATCCTGCCGCGCTCGGACATTATCGTGACGAACACGTTCTGGCTGCCGATTTTGTTGCGCGGCTCAAGACGGGGAAAGGTTTACGCGCACGCTGGACGCTATCCGAAAGGACAAATGCGTTTCTATGGTAGCGCGGCGCGCTTACAGGCGCCGTCTCATCCTATCGCACGTGCGATTGTTACGGAAGCACCGCGGCTCGCGCACAAGGTCGCAGTCATACCCTACCCAGTGACAAGATCGACGATCACCGGTTCGCCTCCAGTAATCAGCGGTCGGGACAAAATCATACTGTTTGTTGGCCGAGTGCATCCTGAGAAAGGCGTGCATGTTTTGGTCGACGCCTTCGTGAGCGGCGCGCGGGCTGCTTTTGCTGATTGGAAATTGATGATTGTTGGCCCAACCCAAACGAAACTTGGTGGCGGTGGTGAAGCATATTCGACTTCGCTTCAACGAGCTGCCGAGAAGGCGGAGGGAAGGATAAGCTTTGCCGGACCGATTTTTGATGCCACTGAGCTCCCGTCCGCGTTCCGCAATGCGCGGCTTTTTATTTATCCATCGCTAGCCGAGCGCGGCGAATCGTTTGGACTCGCGCCGCTCGAGGCGATGGCGCATGGTTGTGCCGTGCTGGTTTCAAATCTCGATTGTTTCCGCGATTTCATTCGCGACGGCGAAACGGGTTTTATTTTTGATCACCGGGCGCACCCAATCGCTGAAACACTCCGAGATAAGATCGACAACATCATTTCTGACGAAACACTGCTGGTGCGTGCGGCGGCGGCGGGTTATGAGAAATCCGTCGAGTATTCGCCCGAGCGCGTGGCCGAGCAATTCTTGAAGGATTTTGATTCAGTGATTCGCAATTAATGTCCGAAATCCAAATCGTTAATCCGGAACAGAAATCGGCCTACGATTCGCCGTGGCCGGTGAGTCAGCGCTTTTTGCGCGTGCTCTGGGAATTTTGCTGGATGCTCTTTTGCGTCTGGACGCCGAAACCGCTCAATCAATGGCGGCTGTTCTGGCTCCGCGTTTTCGATGCGAAGATCGACGGCACGCCATTCGTACATCAGCGTGCGCGCATCGCCATTCCCTGGAATTTAATTCTGCACGATCGCGCCTGTCTCGGCGATCGTGCCAATGCTTATTCGTTAGGCGAAATCGAAATCGGCGCGCGGGCCACGATTGCGCAGGAAGTTTATCTCAGTAGCGGTACTCACGATTTTGAGCGGCCGGAAATGACGCTGGTCGCGGCCAAGATCACGATCGGTGAAGACGCGTTCGTCGGCGCGCGCGCGTTTGTTTTACCAGGAGTAACAATCGGAGCACGCAGTGTTATTGGCGCATGCTCGGTCGTGACCAAGGATATTCCGGAAAATGTGGTCGCGGCCGGGAACCCGTGTCGGGTCATAAGATCTCGGGCATCGGCATGAATTTTTCTGCCCTGTCTCGTCACGGGGCTTTCTTCGTTCTTCTTGTTTTTTACGGCGCAATTCTCGCGCTTCAATTTGATCACGGTCTGGCCAGCGGAGACGGACACGGAATTGTGCACACGACCCAGGCGCTATTGAACAGCGGTCGTCTCGAAGTTTCGCGGCCTCCCGGTCATCCCACGACTGAGTTTTATCTTCTTGGCGCGGTCGGATGGATCTTGCAGAAAGGTGTCGGCGTCGAGTTTGGCGATAAAGTTTATCTCGTTTGCCAGGCCGTCGGCGCGCTCGCGACGCTAATCGTTTTTTACAATCTGCTCTATCGCCTTGGCGCGACACGGATGCGCGCTCTTTTAGCCGTCATCTGTCTAGCCTTCTCGGTGCAATTCTTTTATAACGCGGTCGATGGCGAAGAATTCAATTTCGGCCTTCTCTTTTTGCTCGTCGCAGTGCGGCTTCTAGTTGTTCGATCGACGAGACCGAATTTCGGCCGGCTGTTGTTGTCGATCTTTTCTTTCGCGCTTGCCACCGGTTGTCGGCCCGAGCTCGTCTTCGCTGTAATTATTTTTCCGATCTATTGCCTGCTGAACTCGGAGCTCGGTTGGAAACATGCGCTAATGAGCGTTGCACTTTCAGCGATTGCGATCTCCATCGTCTGGCTGCCGACCTTACTTGTGGGTATTCGCGCGCCTTACACCGCCGGTATGAATTTACGGGAATCGATCCTCGGCGGCGCTTACCGGATAATTTTCCAAGCCTTTACGCCACCGGTGTTTCTATTGCTTTGCTGGACGCTGTTCAGCGCGCTGCGGGACTGGTCCCAACAAATCCAATCGCGCAACTTCATTTTCACGATCTCTTGTATCGTTTCCGTTATTTTCTTGGCGGTCTTTTTTCTCCATCCGTCAAAGGCAGCGCATTTGCTGGTGGCTTTGCCGTTTCTTTTGTTACTCGCTGTGAATCGGTCGCTGGCGTTGGTTGTGGCGCTCACCTTTTTTACGTTGCTCGGAGCGGTGGTGAACGTCGACATCTTCAAGGATCGACAACTCGCGCGTCCGTTTTTCGTACCGGGAGGTTATTTCCAAGCCGTCCATCAAAAGCCGTATTACCGATTGAACTATCTTCGGAAGCTTTTCGATCAGTGCGAAAACCGCCCGGCCGTGATCATTGGCAACGCTTGGCCGTGGGACTTTGAATACCACGTCGAGCGCGCCAGCTTGGCACTACATGAGAAGGATCTTCACGGCGAAATTAAAAAGGATATTCCAGCGTTTCTTTCCAGTGGCGACCACTGCATTTTTTTGCCGCCCGAAGCTGCTTATGAAGATGCGCTGCTGAGCGAATGGCAGCGGAAAGGTTATGCCATGAAAATGGACGCAAAACTCTATCGCACCTTATTTGCGCGTTATGACGTTCGCTCTGGTGTTTCGTCAGCGGCGGCCAATATCAGCGGAGTTCCCTTTAACTTGTTTCGGATCGATTGATCAATTGCAATGCCGGAGTCGCTCGCAATCATAATTCTCACGTATAACGAGACCGACAATCTGCCTCGTTGCTTGAAATCGGTTTTCGGCTTCGGCGAAATCGTGGTGGTTGATTCCGGCAGTGACGATGGCACCCAGGTGATCACGAAGAATGCGGGTGCGCGCGTTTACGAACACCACTTCCAATCTTTTGGCCGGCAACGAAACTGGGCGCTGGAAAATTGCGATTTGAAAAACGAATGGGTGTTGTTTCTCGATGCCGATGAAGTTGCCACGCCGGAATTTCGTCAGGCCGTTGCAAATGCCATTCAGAACGCGGGAGACCTGGTCGCAGGTTTTTATTGTTGCTGGAAAATGATGCTCGGTCAGCGCTGGCTGCGCCGGAGCGACTCCTTTCCGAAATGGCAGCTTCGGATCGTGCGGCGCGGACGCGCGGATTTCATCGACAGCGGGCACGGCCAGAAGGAGGGAAGAGTTGATGGCGAACTCGGCTACATCCGCGAACCGTACCTACACTATGCGCTGAGCAAAGGTTGGGAAGCATGGTGGGCGAAGCACAATCAATATTCCGGTGAAGAAGCCGCGGACCGATTATCGCGTTCCGCTTCCGCGCGCGAACTGTTCTCGAAAGATCCTTCGCGGCGAAATCGCGCACTCAAACCGCTTCTGAGTCGCATGCCCGGCTGGCCGCTCCTGCGTTTTCTGCACATGTATATTTTGAAGGGCGGCTTTCTCGAAGGTCGCGAGGGATTCGCCTACTGCGCCAGCATCGGCTGGTACGAATATTTGATCCGCGCAAAAATGCGCGAGCTTCGAAAAGAGCCGACGGCGCGCGAGCTGCAGCCCGACTAATACGCGCTGCGCGGTGGCCGGACCAATTGCGCAAAAGTGCGCAAAATGATCCCGCACTCCAGAGAGAGATTCCAATTTTCGAGATACTCGATATCGCACGCGACACGGTTTTCGATGTCGGTGCTGTTGCGCGCCTCGCCGCGAAATCCGCGCACCTGCGCCAAGCCGGTGATCCCCGGTTTCACAAACGTGCGCACATGATAGTTGCCCATGAACTTCGAAAACTGCTGATTGTGTTCGACTAAGTGGGGCCGAGGCCCCACGATGCTCATGTCGCCGCGAAGCACGTTCCAAAACTGCGGCACTTCATCGACGCTCAATTTGCGAAACCATTTGCCGATCGGATAGACCCGTTCATCTGCCTCGCTCGCCTGACGCGATAGTTCGCCGTTGTTGGAATGCATCGTGCGGAATTTATAAATTTTGAACTGTCGATTTTGCATCCCAGCGCGGTTCTGCACATGAAAGAGAGGGCCGGGCGACTGCAATCGTTGCGCGATGAAAACTATCGCGGCCAGAATCGGAAAAATAACGAACATGACCGGCAACGCGATCGCAATGTCGATAGCGCGTTTCAAAAATCGGTTCAATGGATTTTCGAGCGGTTCTTCGCGCAGGCCAATGAAACGAAAACCGCCATCCTCAAAGTGCGTCACCGGATGACGCAGTCGTTCTTCCAGGTCGCTCAAGATGAGAAGGCGGATGCCGAGCTGATCGCAAATCTGAATCACGTTTTGGTTCGCTTCGGAAAAAAGCGGGAACTCGAGGAGAATGACTTGAGTGATGCCATGATCGCGAATGATCTGTTCGAGCTGTTGCAGTCGACCGAGCAGCGGGACTTCCACGCTGTCGATCCTATCATCGTCGGAAATCAAACCAACGGTGCGCAAACCGATCTCGGCTTTGCGCTGCAGCCACTCGCGCAGCTGTGTGGCGCGTTGGCTCGATCCGACCAGAACCGTCTTGTCTTCGCGCCGGAAAATTCCCCACGATAAAAGTGAGGGAAGATAATAATGGGAGAAGAGGAGCGCGATGTAGAGCCACGGCACGAAATTGAACAGAAATACGCGCGAAATAAATGCGTCCTTGGCGGCGACGAGATAAAGCACGAGCAGTCCGACGCTGGCCGCCGTTTGGCGGAGACTGAGCCGATGCGGGCGAACCAGTTCGTTTTGAAGAAAAAAGTTTTTGGAACGACTCAGTGTTTCCAGAGTCAATCCCAACACGAGCATCCCGCAATAAATGCCGTAGCGACCCCAGGTCAGCGCTCCGGCAGAGGGCGAATAAAACGTCACCATGATCCAGACGCCGATCCAGAAAATTGCGGCGACGATGATGATCTGGCAAAACAGGAAGACGCGGTAAAGTCCTTCCGTCCGTTGCGTGACCATGTTCTATTTTGCTGGGCTGATCATGAGAGTACGCGATGGCCGCGCAGCTTCAACTCGTGGTAGATTCCCCGGGCTCATGACGTTTCAAATACAGCGACCGCTTGGCTCAAAGAGTAAAAGCGATTCCTATACCATAGTTTTGCACAGATAATGCCGAGCCCGACACACGAAGGCCCAACTCATGTGCGCGATGATGGCCCGTCGGGTCGCTGGCTGAATCACGCTTTCGTTGCCCTATTGCCGGTGCTGGCCTGCTTTCTTGCCGGCGCCACCCAAAAGTGGGGCGAGGGAATTGTCTATGCCTTTCTCGGAATTTATCTGCTCGCGCGGCCGCCACGTTTTTCGCTCGGCCTTGCGATCAATCTCGCCTTGTTCGCGTTTCTAATTTGGTCGCTCATCGCTTTTTTGCCGGGGCGTTGGTTTTTTCAACCGGATTGGCGAGCGACTTACCTGAACGACTTTGGAATTTCGCTGCCGGCGACATTAAGTCCGCAACCCTGGATCACGCTAACTTGTTTGTTTAGTTTCGTCGCCGGCTTGAGCTGGCTTTACGTGGTCTGCGCTCAACAGCTCGAATTGCGCGAAGCGCGACTGCAACTGCGGCTCTTCACCGCCGGCATGGTTCTCTTGGCTGCGATTTGCATTTTGTTCTGGCTCGCAAAAACGGCG
>JBEEHZ010000023.1:0-6807 GCA_041167705.1 Verrucomicrobiota bacterium
GCGCGCTCGGCTACGGCTCCGACGAGGAAGTCATCAAACTTTTCTACAACATCGAGAACCTGAAGCTGAGCGAGAAGCTCGACGAAGAGAAACTCGCCACCAAAGTTCTGACGGCGGAGGTCCGCGATGGCGAAGTGACCGTAGCTCGCGCGTTTGAACCGCTGACGCTCGCGACCGTGCGTCAGGTCATGGGGCTCGGGATTAAGGAAGTTAAGGTCATTGATATTTCGAACGACGACACGGTCGTAAAGGCGCTCCGGAAAGATCCGGCGCACGACCAGGAAGAAGCTCTCAAAGATATTTACCGTCGTCTCCGCCCTGGCGATCCGCCGACAGTGGCGAACGCGCGCGCGCTCCTCAAGCGGCTCTTTTTTGATCCGAAGAAGTACGATCTCGGACGCGTTGGCCGTTACAAAATCAATCAGAAGCTCGGGATCGATGTCGATCTTACCGAGCGGATTTTGACCGATAAAGATTTCATCGCTGCAATCAAATACTTAATTAACCTTCGGCGCGGCGAAGGCACGCTCGACGACATCGATCACCTCGGCAGCCGTCGCGTGCGAACGGTCGGCGAACTTCTGGCCAATCAATGCCGCGTCGGTCTCGCGCGCACGGAGCGTTTGGTAAAGGAGCGCATGACTTTGTTCGACATCAATATCGACGGCATGACTCCACAGAAATTGGTGAACCCGAAAGCGCTGAGCGCGGTCATTCGCGATTTCTTCGGCCGTTCACAACTCTCGCAGTTCATGGACCAAACGAACCCG
The DNA here is from genome assembly GCA_041167705.1 of Verrucomicrobiota bacterium. Classification (GTDB taxonomy): domain Bacteria; phylum Verrucomicrobiota; class Verrucomicrobiia; order Chthoniobacterales; family UBA10450; genus AV40. Next base: position 771 of record JBEEHZ010000023.1, read on the forward strand.
TTGGCGGAGCTGACCCACAAGCGCCGTTTGTCCGCACTCGGACCAGGCGGATTGAGTCGCGATCGCGCCGGATTCGAAGTGCGCGACGTGCATCCGTCCCACTACGGCCGGATTTGTCCGATCGAGACGCCGGAAGGTCCAAACATCGGTTTGATCAGTTCGATGTCGACTTTCGCACGGATCAATGAGTTTGGTTTCATTGAAACGCCGTATCGCAAGGTCACCAATGGCCGGGTCACGGATGATATCGACTATCTGACTGGCGATAAGGAAGAAAATTACCTGGTAGCACAAGCGAACGCGGCGGTGGACGGCCGCGGCCATTTCACTGGCGAAAAAGTTTCGGTTCGTTATCGCGGCGACTTCTTGGAAGTCGAGCCGTCGAAAGTCCATTACATGGATGTTTCACCTAAGCAGCTCGTGTCGGTAGCTGCCGGACTAATTCCATTCCTCGAACATGATGACGCAAACCGCGCGCTGATGGGTTCGAACATGCAACGCCAAGGCGTTCCGCTGATCGTTTCGGAAGCCCCATTGGTTGGCACCGGTTTGGAAGGCAAGGTCGCTCGCGACTCCCATGCGGTGCTGATCGCGATTGATAGCGGCAAGGTCGCATCAGTTACAGCCGACCAGATTATCGTCTCTAAAGACGGCCACGTTCCAGAGCATCGGAAGAGGATCAAGAACGATCCTGAAGAAGGACTTTACGTTTACGAACTGCGCAAGTTCATGCGCTCCAACGCCGGCACTTGCGTGAACCAAAAGCCGATCGTCAAGAAAGGGCAACACGTCAAGAAAGGTCAGGTCATCGCCGATGGTCCGAATACAGAACACGGCGAGCTCGCGCTCGGCCGCAACGTGCTCGTCGCGTTCATGCCATGGAATGGCTACAACTTTGAAGACGCCATCATGATCTCGGAGAAGGTCGTGAAAGAAGACATCTACACCTCGATTCACATCGATGAATTCGAGATCGGCGCTCGCGACACGAAGCTCGGCCCTGAGGAAATCACTCGCGACATTCCGAATGTCAGCGAAGAAGCTTTGCGAAATCTCGGCCCGGACGGAGTCGTTCGCGTCGGTGCGGAAGTAAAGCCGGGCGACATCCTCGTCGGCAAAATCACCCCGAAGAGCGAGACCGAACTCGCGCCGGAAGAACGATTGCTCCGCGCGATTTTCGGCGAAAAAGCGGCCGACGTGAAAGACACCTCGCTGACCGTTCCGTCAGGTACTTACGGCATTGTCATGGACGTGAAAGTTTCTTCGCGGAAGGAAATCTCGCGCGAAAAACTCACGCCTGCAGAAACGAAGAAGCAGATCAAAGCGATCACCGAAGAGCATCGCCGGAAAAAGGAAGAATTAACCGAGCAGCTGACGGATTCGCTCTCGAACATTTTGCTCGGCGAAAAAATTCCGCTCGACGTGGTCAACGCCGAGACGGGCGAAATTATCATCCCGGCCAATCGCAAGATCACCAAGACGCTCCTGCGCAAGCTGGCGAATGTTTACGATCACATCGAGATCGATCCGAGTCCGATTCGAAATAAAATCCGCGAGATTATCGGGCACTACGAACACAAGTTCGCCGAGCTCGAATTGGAGCGTGAACGCTCGATGGACCGGGTGGAAAGCGGCGACGACATTGATCCCGGCATCATCAAGCAGGTTAAAGTTTACATCGCTTCGAAGCGGAAACTTTCGGTCGGCGACAAAATGGCCGGCCGCCATGGAAACAAAGGCGTGGTCGCGCGCATTGTGCCAGAAGAAGACATGCCAGTCCTCGCCGACGGAACGCCGGTCGAGATCGTGCTCAATCCGCTTGGCGTGCCGAGCCGAATGAACGTTGGTCAAGTTTTGGAAACGCACCTCGGCGTCGCAGCCAAGGCGCTTGGTTTCAAAGTCGCGACACCCGTGTTCGACGGAATCAAGGAAAGCAAAATCCGCGAGTACCTAAAGGACGCGCGCAACAAGGAAGGTTTCAGTTGGGTCCAGGAAACCGGCAAAGCGAAGTTGTTCGACGGCCGCACTGGCGATCCCTTCGATCAGGAAGTGGTTGTTGGCTACATCTATATGATGAAGCTCGGCCATTTGGTCGCGGACAAAATCCATGCGCGCGCGGTCGGCCCGTATTCACTCGTGACGCAGCAACCGCTCGGCGGAAAGGCGCAATACGGCGGACAGCGTTTCGGCGAAATGGAAGTCTGGGCACTCGAAGCGTACGGCGCGGCTTACACATTGCAGGAATTGCTGACCGTGAAATCCGACGACGTCCAAGGGCGTACCCGCATTTACGAGTCGATCGTCAAAGGCGACAACTCGCTAGAGGCGGGCACACCTGAATCTTTCAACGTGTTGATCAAGGAAATGCAGAGCTTGGGGCTCGACGTCAAAGTCGGCGGCCAGGCCCCGACCACAGTCTTTGAGCATCTCGCTTAATTTTAAACATCAAAATCTACATTTGGAGAATCAATGAACGAACATTCCTGGCGTGAGTTAGTGGGCGAAGAAAGAGCGGTCGGTTTCGACCAGGTCGCGATTGGCGTGGCCTCGAGCGACACGATGCGGTCTTGGAGCAAAGGCGAAGTCAAAAATCCGGAGACGATCAATTATCGAACGTTCAAACCGGAAAAGGGCGGCCTTTTCTGCGAACGAATTTTCGGTCCCACGCGCGATTGGGAATGTTCCTGCGGAAAATACAAACGGATCAAGCACAAGGGCGTGATTTGCGACCGCTGCGGCGTTGAAGTGACCCTGGCACGCGTTCGTCGTGAGCGAATGGGCCACATTGAGTTGGCCGTCCCAGTTTCGCACATCTGGTTTTATAAATGCATGCCGTCGCGCATTGGCCTGATGCTCGACATGAGCGCCCGTCAGCTCGAGCGCGTTATTTATTATGAGGACTACATCGTCATCGATCCGGGTAAGACGCCGCTGCAAAGGGCGCAACTGCTGAACGAAGTCGAATATCGCGAAGCGCAGGAACAGTATGGCGAGGATTTCGTCGCTGGAATGGGCGCGGAAGCGGTGAAAAAACTCCTGGGCGAGATTGAGCTCAACAAGCTGAACAAAGAGCTCGAGAAAGCGATGGGCGCGACCAAGAGCAAACAGATTCGCAAGAAGCTCGCCAAGCGGCTCAAACTCGTGCAGGGCTTCATGTCTTCGCACGCGCGGCCGGAGTGGATGGTTCTCGACGTGCTGCCGGTGATTCCGCCGGATTTGCGTCCGCTCGTTCCGCTCGAAGGCGGACGATTCGCAACCTCCGACCTGAACGATCTCTATCGTCGCGTCATCAATCGGAACAATCGTCTCAAGAATTTACTCCAGCTCAAAACCCCGGACGTCATCATTCGAAACGAAAAGCGAATGTTGCAGGAAGCGGTCGACGCGTTGTTCGACAACGGTCGCCACGGCCGCGCCGTCACCGGCGCTGGCAATCGTCCGCTGAAATCGCTCAGCGACATGTTGAAGGGTAAAGGCGGACGTTTCCGTCAGAATTTGCTCGGCAAGCGAGTCGATTACTCCGGCCGTTCGGTCATTGTCATCGGACCCGAACTCAAACTGCATCAGTGCGGTTTGCCAAAGAAAATGGCGCTCGTTTTATTCGAGCCGTTCATTATTCGCCGACTGAAAGATCTCGGTTACGTGCATACTGTGCGCAGCGCGAAGAAGATGATCGAGCGCCAGACGCCCGAAGTTTGGGACATTCTCGATGAAGTCACGCGCGGACATCCAGTGTTGCTCAACCGCGCGCCGACTCTGCACCGATTGTCGATCCAAGCGTTCGAGCCACAATTGATCGAAGGCGAAGCGATCCGGATTCATCCGCTCGTCTGCACCGCTTACAATGCGGACTTTGACGGCGACCAAATGGCAGTGCACGTGCCCCTCTCAGTCGAGGCGCAATTGGAAGCGCGCATGCTGATGCTGGCGCCAAACAATATTTTCTCGCCTTCGAGCGGCAAGCCAATCACGACACCGTCGCAGGACATCACGCTCGGTTGCTATTACATGACGCAAAATCCGCGCGCGATTAAAAAGGATATTCGCCTTCCCCTTTTCGCCGAGCCAGTCGAAGTGGAATTTGCGATGGCAGAAGGCTCGGTCAAAACGCATGATCGAATTCGTTTTCAGAATCCGGATCGCGGTCGCCAGACAATTTTTGGCAACGCCGACGCGAAGACGATCGAAACGACAGCCGGCCGGGTAATTTTCAATCAAATTTGGCCGAAGGAACTCGGCTTCTTCAATAAAGCGGCCGGCAAAAAACAACTCAGTGACATTATCTGGCGGTGCTATCAGGTTGCAGGACCTGCCGCGACCGTCGCGACGCTCGATAAATTGAAAGAGCTCGGGTTCACCGAGGCAACGAAGGCCGGCATCTCGATCGGAATTTCGGACATGATTATTCCGAAGGAAAAACAGACCGAGCTCGAAAACGCTTACAAACAGATCCGTCAGGTCGAGCAGCAATATCGAAAAGGCATCATCACCGACGGCGAGCGTTACAACAAGATCATCGATATCTGGACGCACGCCGGCGACGAGATTTCGAACGTCATGTTCCGGACTTTGGAACACAACGACGGTCGGAAAGAACTGAACCCGGTTTATTTGATGGTCGATTCAGGCGCGCGTGGCAATCGCCAACAGGTGCGTCAGCTCGCCGGCATGCGTGGATTGATGGCGAAGCCGAGCGGCGAAATCATTGAGCGACCGATCACGTCGAACTTCCGCGAAGGTCTGAGCGTGCTCGAGTATTTCATTTCGACTCACGGCGCGCGTAAAGGCTTGGCCGACACCGCGCTGAAAACCGCGGATTCCGGTTACCTTACCCGCAAGCTGGTCGACGCCGCGCAAGACGTCATTATCAATGTGGATGATTGCGGGACGGTGAACGGCATTGTCGTGCGCTCGATTTACGAGGGCGACGAGGAAGTTGTCGATCTTGCCACACGCATCATCGGCCGCGTCAGTTGCGAAACGATCGCGGACCCGGTGGAGAAGAAAAAGAAAATCGTCAAAGCGAATCAGCTGATCGACGAGAAGATCGCCGCGGAACTTCAGCGCATCGGCGTGGAAAGTTTGAAAATACGCTCGGTGCTTACGTGCGAATGCGGCCGCGGCGTTTGCGCCATGTGCTACGGACGTAATCTCGCCACCGCACAATTTGTGAAACTCGGCGAAGCGGTCGGCATTATTGCCGCGCAATCGATCGGTGAGCCCGGCACGCAGCTGACCATGCGGACGTTCCACATCGGCGGCACGGCGAGCCAGACGTTCAAGCAACCGATCATCAAAGCGAAGAACGACGGCAAGATTCAGTTCAACGATCTGCGCACTGTGCAAGCGCTCGACGGCAGCTGGATCGTTTTGAACAAGAACGGGTCGATCAGTGTGCACAATGCCGAGGGCCGCGAACTCGAACGCTACAATGTCGTTATCGGTTCGATGATTTCCAAGGACGACGGGGCGCACGTGAAAAAAGGCGAGACGTTCGTGCAATGGGATCCGTACAACGTCCCGATTCTGACGGACAAGGGCGGCAAGATCGAATTCCGTGACATGATCGCGGGAGTGACAATCAAGCGCGATGTCGATGAAGCCACCGGCTTGATGGGCACCGTCATCATCGAGCACAAGGAAGATTTGCATCCGCAAATCGTCATCGTCGGCGACAAAAAGGAAGTTGTGGCCAGCTATTCAATTCCAGCGGGCGCGCACGTCATTGTCGAAGAGGACCAAAAAATTCGGGCAGGCGCTTTGTTGGCTAAGACACCGCGAAAGGTCGCCAAGACCAAAGACATCACCGGCGGTCTGCCGCGGGTTGCGGAATTGTTTGAAGCGCGCCGTCCCAAAGACGCGGCCGAGATCGCAAAGATCGACGGCGTTGTCGAAATGGGCGGGACAGTGCGCGGCAAGCGTCGACTTATTTTGAAGGATCCTGAGACCGGCGCGGAAGAAGAACACCTCATCTCCCTCACGAAACACATCATTGCCTTCAAGGGAGACTTTGTGAAAAAAGGCCAACAATTGACCG
>JBEEHZ010000024.1:0-3436 GCA_041167705.1 Verrucomicrobiota bacterium
TCGAGGCCGTTTTGAATTGCGAAGGAAGCCTGGACTCGCAATTCGTCCACCGAAGATCGACACGCGAACATCGGTAAAACGGTGAGACAAACAATCGCGGTCCAAAAGCGGCAGCCCATGCAGGGGCGGAAATAAGGATTTCGCATGGCCGTGTCAAGTTGGGCAACTTTTTCAATCGCGCCAACCCCGAGCAATCAACAGCGGGATATTTTCGTGGCTGCTCACCCCATTCATTGGACCGACCACTATTTCGCCGTCGACTACGTGTTGGCGCAGAAACACGCCCAACTGGTTCGACCACGCATAGGTGTAAGCCTGTCCACTCCAGCCAAATTGCGGATCGGGCGCGGGCGACAGCGACAGTGGACCTTTTTCCTCCGATGGTTGCGCCCCGCCCACGAGCCAGACGCGGTTGCCGGCCTGCAATGTTTGAGAGATGGCAGAGCGGAGGTCAGTGATTCCGTCCGCCATTTCCATTCTCGCTTTCATCAGATCATAGCGATGGATCCGCTTTTCGCTCAATTCCGGCGTTGTCATCCATGGCACTTGCCCATGATAGTACCAACTGAAGGATGGGGCGAGGAACCACGGGTTCACCACAATCAAATCGTCCGCTCGCGCATAGCGCTCCAATCCTCGGGCGAGAAGATCCATCGTCGTGTTCCGCTCGAGAATTTTCGGCCATGCAAGAATTGGCAAAGTGGTGGCCAGTCCAATAACAACCAAAAGTCGGCCACAACGGACCCAGACAAACCGCGATAACATCCCGATTACCAAATCGGCGGCGGCGGCGAACAAACACAGAAGTGCGAGGTAATATCGGCTTTCGGGGAGGTTGTGCAGCGTGCAGAGGAAGATGAAATAAATCGGACCGGCGATAAGGATCGTCAGCGCGCCAAAAACCAGGAGATTTGATTCAGTAACGCAGCCGCCGCGCCATTTTGTCGAGAAGACCCAAGCCGCTCCCAAGATCGAGAATGAAAGAATCGCCAACCACACAAACGGCGCGACCGAAACCGGCTCGCCGCAGGCCAATTTAAATTCCTGCCAGAGTTCAATGGGTGCTGTTGGACGTTGCAACACGGTCGCCCAATCGCGGATTTCAAAGTAGGTGAGGAATTTTGGGATGTACGAAATCGCGCAAATTGCGGCGACCAAACACAATGCCAGCACCCATTTGAATTGCCTGCGAAAAACGCAGATCGCAAATGCAGCCAGAAGCAGCGCCGGCACCAGTGCGGCGTCAAAGTACAAGCATTGCATGCACGCGATGTCGCAAAGAAACATCGCGATCAGGCGAATGATCGTTGGGCCGGCGACGAACATGGCCGTTAATCCAAAAGCGAAAACGAGAAGGACCGAGCCGAGCCCGTAACCGCGGATCCAGGTTCCGTCGGTTAGAAAACTGATATTCAGTCCAGCCAGCGCGGGCAAAATTAACGGCACGTCGCGCTGATTTGTTCGCGCGTTGAACCACGCGACAGTCAGAAGCGCGAGCCCCACTAGAAATCCGAAACAACGCAAGCTCGCGTCACTGGTTCCAAATAAATTCGTAAAGATCCGGATAGTCGTCGGGAAAAGAATCGGAAACGAAGTGAATTTTAGATTGTGGAGGAGGTCGGTGAAAGTCGGCAGCCGCGCCAACGCCACCGAATCACATTCGTCGCGCCAAAGCGCGCCGGCGTGCGTCGCGCGGACGAAGAAAACAAACAAGACCGTTGCGGAAACAAGGACCGCAACGATCCATTCGGCGTATTTGATGAGTTTTGAATTCACTTTCCTCTCCGGGATGGCCGCCTGAAATGACTGCCGCGGAGTTTGTAGTGGAAAAAAGCGCCTTGCGCGACTGTGAATAAGTGTTAATAAGTCGCCGGCGATCCACCTTGACCCACGCTGAACTTCGCAGCCTCGCTCTGGCCGTTCTCGCGGCCTTCATCGCAATCATTCTCCTCAGCGCTTGCGAGACAACAACAACCTCGAATCGCGCGCTTCCGGCTTACGAACAGCCTCTGGTAAAAACGGATTTCCAAAATGTCCGCACCACGGCCTACACCCATACCGAAGCTGATCACACTCAGTACGGTTCGCGCAACGCGCTCGGCGGCGAACTTCACGCAGCCGGACCGGCGATTCATCGCGCTGAAAATGTCCGGCGCGCCGGCGCGATCTCGGACAGCGACGATGTCGATGTAATCAATATTTCAAATACCGATGCGAAGTTGCAGCCGTTCTCGATCAAGGAAAAAAAGGCGACGCGGGGGACGACGACTGCAACAACAACGAAAACGACAACCGCGCGCGGCGCCAAGCGCGCAGTCGCGGTGAGCAAGCCGACGAAAATCGGAAGCGCCGCCGCCGATTGGGGGCGCTGGCCAATGGGCACGACGTTTCGATTGCTGTCGACCGGACAAACTTATCGGGTTGAGGATTACGGCTGGGCGTTGAGCGGCCGGAACACGATCGACCTTTACATGTCCAATCGGCGCGACATGAACACGTGGGGCGCGCGCACGGAACCGATCCAGATTCTGCACTGGGGCGATGCGCAACAAAGTTTGCAGGTGCTCCAATCACACACCGAGCACAAGCATATCAAACGGATGGTGCTTGAGCTCCAAGGCCGGACCGAGGAAGCCGCCGCGCTTCAGTAAGGTCCGAGCCGGACTGGCGGTTTCAGCGTTCGCTCCAGTCGAGGATGATTTTGCCGGAGTTCCCCGACTTCGCGAGCTCGACCGCTTCCTTGAATTGCGTGAACGGAAAGTGATGGGTGATGAGCGGCCGAATATCCACGCCGCCTTTGATGAGCGCGGTCGTTTTGTACCAGGTTTCGTAGAACTCGCGGCCGTAGATTCCTTTGATCGTCAATTGATCGAATACGATCGTGTTCCAATCGATTGCCGCGGTGCCGGGCATGATTCCAAGCAACGCGATCTTCCCCCCGTGAAACATGTTCGGCAAAATGTCGTCGAACGCTTTCGGATTGCCGGACATTTCGAGCACGACGTCGAAGCCTTCTTTCATGCCGAGTTGTTTCATCGCGTCGGTGAGTTTTTCCTTCTGCACGTTGAGCGCAAGATCGGCTCCCATTTTCCAGGCAAGCTCGAGCCGATAGGAATTCACGTCGGTGATGACGACGTGTCGCGCGCCGGCGTGTTTGCAAATCGGGATGGCCATGCAACCGATCGGGCCGGCGCCGGTGATGAGCACGTCTTCGCCGACGAGATCGAATGAGAGCGCGGTGTGAACGGCGTTGCCTAACGGATCGAAACAGGAAAGGACATCGAGCGGAATCGAAGGATCGGCGTGCCAGCAGTTCGTTTGCGGAATGGCGACGAACTCGGCCCATGCGCCGTTGCGATTTACGCCGACGCCTTGTGTGTTGGGACAAAGATGGCGACGGCCGGCGAGACAGTTACGACAGTGGCCGCACGTTATG
>JBEEHZ010000025.1:0-3644 GCA_041167705.1 Verrucomicrobiota bacterium
TGACCTCGCGGATCGCGTCCAGCCGCGCCGCCTGTTCACCTCCGATCGTGAAATCCTTGGTCAGCATCGATCCGGAGACTTCGAGCACGAGCATGATGTCGATCCCGCTCGCTTCGACTTGCGTCAGGCTTTTCCCGAGTTGCGGTCGCGCGAGCGCCACAACGAAGATCGCCAACGTTGCAAAAATTAATGCGCGCAAAAGTTTTCCAACGAGTGCGGCGCTTTGTTTGCCGATCTCGCGGAGAGTCGCTGTCGATGAAAAAGTGAGCGCCGCTGCCGGTCCGCGTTTGCCCCGCAAGTAAGCGAGAAGCGGGATCGCCAGGAGGAGCAACAAGAGCCACGGACGCGTGAACGTCAGCGCGGTATTTTCCGGCCACCAATCAAACAAGCGCAAGTTCTTCTCCTTTCACAAAACGCGTCGCCTCTTCCAGCAGAAGCCGGCTGTCCGCCGACGTCGCTTCGTAGCGCGCGAACTTGATCAGGTCGCAGCGATTCAAAAAATCTTCGAGCAACGATTTCTCGCTCGTTGAAAACGGTGACGACTTCGCGAGCGCGGTGAGAAATTCGACCGATGTCTGCCGCGTCACCGGCAACGCGTACTGATTGGTGACGTAGCGGCGCAGAATATCGGAGACGCGGATGCTAAACAGATACGGATTGGTCGTTTCGATTTCGCCTGCGATGAGGTCGAGTTCTTCGAGCGCAATTTCTCGTGGCAATTTTGGTGGCTGGTCGAATTTGCGTTTTCGCTTGAAAAACCAAACGGTCAAACCGACGAGGCAGAGTCCAACGAAGCTCGCCAGAAAAATCACCCAGGTCGGGATGAATGAATAATCAATCGGCGGCGCGATCTCGTGAAATTGTTGTTGGGCGAGAAAGATCGACATCGTGGGTCATCGCGTGGCGACGCGGCGCTCGCGCGATTTGAAAAACGAACGCAACGCCGGCAGATAATCTTCGCTCGTCCGCAATGTGATTGCGTCGATGTTGTTGCGACGGAGCGTGCGCGTCAGCTCGTGCGCTTTTTCATCCGCCAAATCGCTGAATCGCGTACGCGTGCCACGATCAGCGGTGTTGATTTCAATTTGTTCGCCGGTTTCAGCGTCTTCCAGAGTAATGATTCCCACATTCGGCAGCACCTGCTCGCGTTCATCCTGGATGTGAACCGCAATGAAATCGTGCCGGCGACCGCTGACCGCGAGCGCGTGTGAGAAATCGGGCGCTTGAAAATCGGAAATGAAAAACACAACGGCGCGACGCGTCACGATCTTGTTCAAATAATCGAGCGCCAGCGAGGCATTAGTCCCGCGACCGGCTGGCTCGAAAAACAAAATCTCGCGGATAAGCCGAAGTGTGTGCGACCGGCCCTTTTTCGGCGGAATAAAAAGTTCCATTCGATCGGTGAAAAGAATCAGCCCGACCTTGTCGTTGTTCCGGATCGCGCTGAAGGCGAGCAGGCACGCTACTTCCGCCGCCAGTTCGCGTTTCGATTGCGTTGCGCTTCCGAAATTTCCCGAGGCGCTCACATCGACAATCAACATCACCGTCAGCTCGCGCTCTTCGGTAAACTTTTTTACGAAGGCGGTCCCGAGTCGCGCGGTCACGTTCCAATCGATCGCGCGAATTTCGTCCCCTGGTTGATACTCGCGGACGTCTTCAAAATTCATCCCGCGCCCCTTGAAGACGCTGTGGTAATCGCCGGCGAAGACGGTCTCGACCTGACCCTTCGTTTTAATTTCCAGCGTGCGGATCTTCTTGAGAATCTCCGCAGTTCTTTCCTGCAAACCGTTCATTAGGGGGTCAGGGAACAGGAAGGCCGGCAAAAATCCTTTCGATGATCGTTTCGCTCGTGACCGCTTCAGCCTCGGCCTCGTAACTGACAATGATGCGGTGCCGTAAGACATCCGGCCCGATGCTTTTCACATCTTGCGGCGTGACGTAACCGCGCCCGTTCAGGAACGCGTGGGCACGCGCGCCGAGCGCGAGATAAATCGTGGCGCGCGGCGATGCGCCGTAACGAATCAATCCTTCCAGATGCAAATTGTAAGAAGCGGACTCACGCGTGGCCCAGACAACATCGACAATGTAATCCTTCACCCGGTCGTCGATGTAGATCTGATTCACCACATCGCGCGCGGCGATGATCTGTTTCGGCTCGACGACTGCATTGACGCGCAGATCCGGCGTCGACGTCGCCATCAAATCCAGGATCGTTCGCTCCTCGGATTTCTCCGGATAACCGACGTTCAGTTTGAACATGAACCGATCGAGCTGCGCTTCAGGCAATTGATACGTTCCCTCCTGCTCGATTGGATTTTGTGTGGCTAAAACCAGAAACGGATCGGAGAGGGGATAAGTTTGTTCGCCGATTGTGACCTGGCGTTCCTGCATCGCCTCGAGCAACGCGCTCTGCACCTTGGCTGGCGCGCGATTGATTTCGTCGGCCAGAATTAAATTGGAGAAAATCGGGCCGAGCTTGGTCGTAAATTCGCCGGTGCGCGGATTGTAAATCAATGTGCCGATTAGATCGGCCGGCAAAAGATCGGGCGTGAATTGCAATCGTTGGAAACCGGTCTGGATTGCCGCCGCCATCGTTTTGACGGTGAGCGTTTTGGCCAAGCCTGGGACGCCCTCGAGCAAAATGTGACCGTTGGCGAGGAGCCCGAGCAGCAAGCGATCGACCAAATATTTTTGGCCAATAACGACATGCGAAACCTGCTCGCGCAAGAGGGGGATCCAGCGGCCCAGCTCCTGCACTTCACGGGTGATTTCCTGCGTCGACTTCATGTGAACATTTTAAGACAAAAGTAAGACGGACAATGTTCGATTAAATTACGTTCCCGACAAACGCCAGAGACGGAATTATTTGTGGCGCGTCTCCGTCCGTGGGCGCAGCGTCAAAATAATCGGCAGGCCGGTGTAGGGCTCGGCATCGCGGATCCGCGATTCGAGGTAGCGCGTGTAGGATTGAGAGAGCAATCGCGGCTCGTTGACAAACAACACGAACTCCGGCGCTTGAAGACGCCGGTCGTTCGCTCCCGCCGCTTGCGCGGCATAAAACAGCTTTAACCGCCGGCCTTTGACCATCGGCGGTGGATTGGCGGCGAGCGCCGCGCGCATCAACCGATTCAAAACGCCCGTTCCGATGCGCTTGGCCGACGCGCGCTCAATTTTGCCAATCATTTCGAAAAGCTTCTCGACGTTCTCGCCTGTCCGCGCGGACGCGACCAGCACCGGCGTGTAATCGAGAAAGAAAATTCTCTCTCGTGCTTCGTCGGCCAGTTCGCGGATTGTCTGTCGCTCGCCGCGTTTTGGTTTTACCAGATCCCATTTGTTCAGAACAACCAACCCCGCCTTGCGCGCCTCCTGGATCAAGCCGGCGATTCGTTTGTCCTGCGCGGTCACGCCGCTGGTAAGATCGACAATCAGCACGCAAAGATCGGCGCGTCGAATACTTCGCTCCGCGCGCATCACGCTGAAGACCTCGACCGAGCTGGAGTGTTTACCGCGCCGCCGCATTCCAGCCGTGTCGATGAACAGAAATCGGCGGTCCTCGCGCTCGAAAGAAATGTCGATCGAATCACGCGTCGTGCCGGGTAGTTCGCTCACAATCGCGCGCTCGCTCTGCACGATCGCATTGATCA
>JBEEHZ010000026.1:0-4047 GCA_041167705.1 Verrucomicrobiota bacterium
GCGCACTTGCCGCAACCGATGCACCAATCCTCGATGATGATTTCGAGGTTCTCTTTGCGCCGAATGGAACCGACCGGGCATTGGGTCATGCAAAGCGGGTCGCGGCAAGATCGACATGCGGTCGCGACCAGGAAATGCTCGTAACGCAAACCGTCGCGGAGAAGTCTCGACACACCGTCATGCGCCTGCGCGCACGCGCGAACACACGCGTCGCACCGCGTGCAATTCTCGAGGTCGATCAGCAAAAGATTCTGCGCTTCGAACAATCCCTGATTCAAAAAATCGTCGAGATGCAATCCGGCCGGAATCGCCTTTTGCTGGTCGGCGGCCAGACGCGCGCCCGCGACCGCTTCGATTTGCTGCCGCACCGCTGGAAATCTTTCCAGCATGAGCGCGAAATCGGCCGCTGGAATTCTAACAACGTCGACGGCATCCAGCGCACTGCAGGTCGCGGTGCGTTTGATCGCTCGCAGCAATCCGATTTCGCCAAAATAATCGCCGCGACTTAAATAAGTGCGCACCATGTCACCGCCCGGCAACGCGTTCGAGACCCGGACCATGCCGGAACGAATGAGATAAAATGCGTCCGCGTCCTCGCCTTCTTTGCAGATGACTTGGTTTTGGTTGTAGGAAACGAGCTCGACGTGTTGCCGAAGGTGCTCGAGAAATTCGTCATCGAGCGAAGCAAAGAGCGGCACGCTGCGGAGATGATTGTTGAGCGAGCGCTCGCGGTATTTTTTCTCCAGTTCGGCCTTGAATGAAGTGCCTTTGAACGTCGGCATCTTCACTTTGGAAGTCGCTTTGGTTAGTTCTGACGGCTGGCGATTACCAACCAGCATGTCGAGAATCACCCGCAGCATCTCGACCATGACGCAAGGCTCACGCGCCTGAACCGTGGCCGAACGCGGTTGATAAGTACGGCAGGTCATTTCGCCGAACAATTCGCCGGGCCCGAGCTGCGCGAGCGGACGATTGATCGGAAGATCGACATTCGCGTCGATGCCGATGAATTTTCGCTGGTGCGCTTCCGGGCGAAGATCGGTTTGATCGTCGGTCAAAAAACTTTTCATTCGCCGCATGCTCCGGCCGAGAAAATTGCTGACCGGATGGGTGCGCAAATGGGCGAGCGGATTGTGAATGAAAATGTCGACCGTGCCGGAGACGATGTAGTAGGCGGTCGAGCCGAACTCGCCCTCTTCGCAAACGATCTCACCTTTGCGGTAACGGTGAAGAACGGCCGCGCCTTTGGCCCAATTCTCGAGCTGCGCGCGTGGGATTTCTTTTAGCGCCGGAAGATATTCGAGAAGCTGATCGATCGTCAGCGGTTCGCCCGTCGTCAGTTTTTCAACCGTGTCGGCCATGGGCAATGCAGGCCGATGATAAGGCAGCGCCCAACCGCGTTGGAAGCAATTTCCCCGCGGTTGCGGAACGATGTCGATTTTGCGCGGCTGCCTAAGGGCCGCTTGAAACGCTCGGTTTGTAAATCGCGCCGATAAGTGCACCAGCGATGGCGAACATCAGGATGTCGCCAGCGATCCAGCCACAGAGAATTTTTGTCGTTAAAGGTTGCACCGCGTAAGTAATGAAGTCATTGCCGGCGTAGACCAGCGCGACCAGGAATCCAAGGCAGGCGCCCGAGCCGGCGCTGCCGCCGCCATGACGCGCGTAAAGCATTGTCAGAAAGAACGCCATCACGACATGGCCAAGGATCAGCCACGGGAAGTAGTTACCGAAGTCTGCTTCGGTCCGCCAAAGCGCAGGTACTTCGCTATGCACGCCGTGCAAAAGCTTCCCGTACCAGACAAAGCCAAAGGCAAACATAAAAACGAACACTACGACGAATGCGATGAAGAATTTTTTCCAGTTCATGATTTTTTCCGGCTGTTAGTGATTACTAACCCTCAAAACCCTGCGTTGTGATTGCGAAATTCCAGCCAATTTGTCGATCTAAATCTGGAGGCAACAAGGGCTTCGCTATTCCCTCAATTGTGGAATGTGGCCGTAACCAATGAACGTCGGCCGCAATTTTCCATCATCCGCTTTTCCGTTTCGCTGCACTTTGAAATCGAAAACGCTCACGCCGTTGCGAGATTCACCTTGATAGACACGACCATCGCTCGCGCCGACCATCACGCGGTGCCCAGTTTTCTTTTCGCGGCCGATATAAATCATTGCGTGCGTGATCGGCGGATCACGTTCGATCGAGTAAGTGCCGGTCCAGAAAAGCAAATCGCCCGGCTTCAAGTCTTCCAATTCAAAAGAGTCGTCCTTTTGACTTAGCACCGACTCAAACTGCCGCGCCCGGCGAAGCCAGGAATATTGTTCGCTTGAGTCCCGAGGCACATCGCCGATGCCGTTTTGTTTGAGGACGAAATAAACGAACCCCGAGCAATCCATCCCGCCGCTGCTGGGATCGGCCGAGCCGTACTTGTAATCGAGATCGCGAGTAGTGAGCTCGAGTGCACTGGTGAGAACCTTTTGCACTTTCGGCGGATAATTGTCGAAGCCCTTGATTTGCTCCGGTGACAAGGTGGCGTTTGGAGCGCCATGTTTCTTCTGCGGACTCGGCGATGGCGATACCTCTGGCGTCATGGACGGCGAAGGCGACGGCGTTTCCGACGCGGATGGCAATCCGGCCGGGGTTTCGAAAAGCTGAGGCGAGGGAGAAGTTTTCTTCTTTCGATGTGGCGAGGCGCTTGGCGTGGGCGACGCTTTTTTCTTTTTCGAAGCGGGCAACGGCGATTCCTCTTCGACGGACGGGCCTGCCTTTTTCTTTTTCGGTGAAGGGGTTGCCGATGGCACCGGCGATTCCTTCTCACGCGGAGTCGACGAAGCTTTTGGAGTCGGCGTTGGAGTTGACGACTTCTTTTTTGTTGCGACCGCGCTTTTCTTTTTGCGCGGCCTCGGCGTCGGTGTCGGCGTGGAAAAGATTTTCTTGAGCGCGTCGCCAATGGACTGCTCAGCCGCGGGTAACGGCACGATAGTGGAAACCATCACCGCGAGCGCGATAAGAATTCTAATCAACATTGCGAATGGTTTGACGGATCAGGTGACGATTTCCTTGAACGCAGACTGGGCAGATCTCGCATATCCGGTAAAATTTCGGCCATGACATCCCTTCGCGCCTTTGTTCCTTTCGTAACCTTGTTCGCATTTTCCGCGATTTCTTCCGCTCAGGTCGATCGAATTACCGGGAAAAATTTTGCTACGCGTTCGGAAGTCCTGGCGAGACACGGGATGGTTTGCACGAGCGTACCGGCGGCGACTCAAGTTGGGATCGACATCTTGAAAAAGGGCGGCAGCGCAGTGGACGCCGCTATCGCCGCGAACGCGACGCTCGGTTTGATGGAGCCGGTTTCGAATGGAGTTGGCGGCGATTTGTTCGCAATCGTTTACAGCGCGAAAGAAAACAAGCTTTACGGAATCAACGGGAGCGGACGCTCGCCGCTCGGTTTGAGCTACGAGCAAATGAAGGCTGAGCTCGACAAACTGAACCGCAAAACGATTCCACCGACCGGAATGTTGCCGATCAGTGTGCCGGGTACGGTGGACGCGTGGGCCGAGCTGCACAAAAAATTTGGGAAACTGAAACTCGCCGATGATCTCGCGCCGGCGATTCATTACGCCGAAGAAGGTTTTCCGGTCACAGAATTGATTGCGTATTACTGGGCGTTCGGTCCTCGGCTCTATAAAGGATTGCCCGGCGCGTTTCTCGAAACTTACGCGCTGGACGGCAAAAGCCGCACACCGGCCAAAGGCGACGTTTTCAAAAATCCAGCGCTGGCCAAGACGCTGCGATTGATTGGGGAGAAAGGGCGCGACGCTTTTTACAAAGGCGAGATCGCGGACAAGATCGACAACTTCATGCAGGAGAACGGTGGTTTTCTGCGCAAAGTCGATTTCGAGAAACACACGAGCACGTGGGTCGATCCCGTTTCGACGAACTATCGCGGCTACGACGTTTTTGAATTGCCGCCGAACGGCCAAGGGATCGCGACTCTGCAGATCCTGAACATTCTCGAGGGATTCGACCTGCGCGCGATGGGG
>JBEEHZ010000027.1:0-3011 GCA_041167705.1 Verrucomicrobiota bacterium
CAGCGTCGGTGGAATCGAATCGGTCTCCCGAATCTTGGCCGAAAAATTCACAGCCGCCGGCAATGAAGTGGATGTAATTACCCAATCATCCGGAGGTGTGGTGTCTGGTGCGAATTATGGAGTAACGCGCCGTCCTTCGATCTCGCAATTGTTTATTCTGCTTCGCCGGTGTGATCTCTTTTTTCAAAACAACATCAGTCTGCGCAGTTTAATTCCAGCTTTGATCTTACGGAAGCCGACCCTGGTTGTTCATCAGACCTGGCTGCAAAACACGCGCGGCGGCGTCGGTTGGAACAATCGCATCAAGCACGCACTCCTTCGTTGTGTCACCAATGTCGCCATCAGCAGGGCGGTATCCAACGGCATCAGCGCGCATTCCTTTGTAATCGGTAATCCTTACGATGAGACGGTCTTTCGAGTGGTCCCGAATCTCGCTCGCGATAAAAATTTGGTTTTCGTCGGAAGACTTGTCTCCGACAAAGGCGTCGATCTTCTTTTGCAAGCACTCAAGCTTTTACAAAACGACAACTTGTTGCCGGATTTGACGATCGTTGGCGGCGGGCCTGAAGCGGACAATTTGCAACGGCTGGTCACGGAACTTGGCTTGGATCGACAAATAACATTCGCCGGTCAGAAATCCGGCGCTGCGCTCGCTGAAATTTTGAATCGACATCGTATTCTGGTTGTTCCATCGCGATGGGCGGAGCCGTTTGGGATTGTTGCGTTGGAAGGAATTGCCTGTGGTTGCGTTGCGGTCGGTTCGGAACAAGGCGGACTAAAGGAAGCCATCGGTCCGTGTGGTCTAACTTTTGAAAACGGAAATATCCGAGCGCTCGCCGATCAACTGAAGCGCCTGCTCAATGATTTAAGCTTGCAGGCGAAGCTGCGAGATCGCGCCGCTGAACATCTGGTCAAGTTTCAGGCGGAGGCCGTGGCGGCTGCTTACCTTCGATTAATGCGAAAGATGGAGGCATGATTTACTTTCCCATTCCACTCGCGATCAATTCATTCGGGACGTGATGGTGACTTGTCGTCGGGTTACAGCAACCTCCAGGTCGTGAATATAAAAACCTTGCTTAAGCGTTTGGTGCCCGCCGCATGGCTGGAGAGCTATCGACGATTCCACCGTGCCAAAGAAAAAAAACGTAATGCCGCGAAATCTACCGAGCAAATTTTCACGGAGATTTACGCGGAAAAAAAGTGGACGCCTGGTTCAAACGCATTTGATTCTGGCACCGGTTCTAGCGACGAACGGATCACGACGGCGTACGTGCGCGCGGTCCGAGACTGGTTGGAACGAATCGGGTCAACAAAGCTGACGATTGTCGATCTTGGGTGCGGCGATTTTCGCGTTGGCCGACAATTTGTCGATTTGTGCAGTCACTATGTTGGCATCGATGTTGTGAGGCCCTTAGTCGAGCATCTTATTACGGCTTTCGCTTCGCCCAAAGTCGAGTTCCTTCATCGGAACATTTTGGAGGACAGCTTGCCCGATGGCGACATCTGCTTTTTGCGTCAGGTGTTGCAGCATCTTTCCAACGATCAGATCCAAACTGTACTGCATCTCGTGCAGAGATATCGCTGGACTGTGATTACAGAGCACCATCCTTCTAGCGCCTTTTTTCGCGCACCGAATCTGGATAAGCCTCACGGTGCCGATATTCGCCTGTTTGACCGCTCCGGTGTTTTCCTGGACAAGGCTCCATTTAATGTGCCACGGCAACGATTCGAACTGCTGCTGGAAGTGGCCGGTCACGCGTTTCCCGGGTGGAGGGATCCGGGTGTCATTCGCACTTACGTACTTACTAACTCATGATCCTCCTTTCTCATCCGACCGGCAACGAATTTGTCCGCGCCGCACTCGAGGCTTTCGCTCGCGCCGGAATGCTGGGCGAATTCTGGACGACCCTCAGTTGGAATTCCAAATCGCGGATCAATCGCGCGCTGCCGCGACGGCTCCGCGAAATTTTGCAACGTCGTTCTTTTCCGGAAACAATTCGAGCGCGCACGCGCACTGTTCCGGAGCGTGAAATGATTCGCCTGTTGACTGGAACGCTTGGGCTTACTTCTAAACACGAAACCGGCGCATTTAGCATCGATGCAGTGCTTCGCGAGCTGGATCGAAAAGTTGCGGAAAGACTCCGCAAGATCGACAAGTTCAATTCCGCTTACGCTTACGAAGATGGCGCGTTGGAAACTTTTCGCGCAGCGCGGGAGCGTGGATTCAAACGAATTTACGATCTTCCGATTGCTTACTGGCAGACCAGTCGGCGTTTGTTGTGCGAAGAAGCCGAGCGTTATCCCGATTGGGAACCGACTTTAGGTGCGACAAGAGACTCGGACGAAAAACTGTCGCGCAAGACACAGGAGCTTGAGGTTGCCGAACTCGTAGTTTGTCCAAGTAGATTCGTTTTGGAGTCACTCCCGCCAGAGGCGCGCGCGCAGAAGCAATGTTTGATCGCGCGATTTGGCTCGCCGGATGTCGATCTTAGGAATAAGGCCACCAGGAGCTCGGGCCGATTGAGAGTGCTTTTCGCGGGCGCGCTCACACAACGAAAAGGTTTAGCCGATCTTTTCGCGGCGATGAAGCTCGTGAGCTCGAAGCAAATCGAGCTCGTGGTCATGGGTTCGCTCTTGCGTCCGTTGAGTTGGTATCGCGATCGCTTTTCGAATTTTATCTATGAGCCGCCGCGGCCGCATGGCGAAGTGCTTCGTCTCATGCGAAGCTGCGACGTGTTTGTCTTGCCTTCGATCGTCGAGGGCCGCGCACTGGTGCAGCAGGAAGCGATGGCCTGCGGACTTCCTGTGATCGCGACTAGGAACGCGGGCGCTGACGACGCGATCCTTGATGGCGAAACAGGATTTTTGGTGCCGATTCGTTCGCCGAGTGCGATCGCGGAAAAAATAGACTGGTGCGCGGCGAATCGCACGCTGCTCAGTGGCATGGGTATTGCAGCTAGCAAACGCGCGAGTGAATTTACCTGGCGAGCCTACGGCGAGAATATTGTCGC
>JBEEHZ010000028.1:0-10015 GCA_041167705.1 Verrucomicrobiota bacterium
GCGATCCCCCGGTCTGCCTCTCCCTTTTGCCGAAGGGAGAGGATTGAGGGATTTGATTGCCAACGTGGAATTCGACTCCTCACCCTGACCCTCTCCTCGAACGAGGAGGAGAGGGGAACATAGCAGCGTCAGGCCTCAGCGATGGGATGCAGTGTCGCGCTGCTCGATCCAATTATTTAATTGCGGCACAAGACGCTGCTTGAATTCCGCGCGAAACTCGACTTCATCCACGGCTTTGGCGACTTCTTTCGCGCTCGTAGGCGGCAAATTCGATTTGGCATAGGTTTTCAATTCGTCCGCGCGTGATTTTTCGGAAAAGAAAACGAACAGACTTGGCGCAAAACTATTGGCCCCCACCGCATCGGTTTTTTCGAGGAGAGCTTTCATGTTCGCCTTGGCAAATTCCCACGCGAGGTCGGGATGCTCGCTGTAACGCGCAACTCTCCCGATGATTTGAAGAGCCCGACTGGTTGGCAGTTCGTCGGTCAAAGAGATTTGCAACGCTTTTCCGGCCAGCTTCGGATCGCGCGCCGCGGCCAGCGCGTCGTAGTAATTTTGTTTCTCTTCAATGCTCGTCGTTTTCAATCCAAGCTCGTGCAGCCTGTTCCAAGTTGCCTCATCAGCATTTTGTCCAACCACGAAAAAAATAGACGCGCGAAGGTCAGGTGCGAGCGAACCAGGATCGGCAACGAACTTTTCAAAACGCTTCTTACAGCCGTCGATGATTTCCTGGTCGTTTAAATCTCCAAGCGCCGTGATCAAGCTTGCGCGGAGGAGCGAATCGCGCGGTGATTCGTTTTTCTTCGGCTCCCAGCCGAGTTCGTCAAAGGTCGGCCGCAAGACTGAGCGCGCGTAGGTCTGAAATTTTCCGCGACTCGGATCGCCCAGTAACAGGCGATTGATGTAATCGAACGCGTTAACAATCTGATCCCGCTCGGCCAGCTCATGCCCGCGCGGTAGCTTGGCGATCAAGTCGAGATATAGCGAAATGTCCGCCCGATTCGCCTCCGCCAGCGCCCAGGAATCGCCCAGCAAATTGACGCGATCGTCGAGATTTAACTTCGGCAATGCGCCGATCAAGCCTTTCCAAGATGACTCATCATACTGGACGCGATAATTTCCCGCGCCGTTCGCGTTCATCTTGATGATGCGATCGGTCGCAACGTTTGGCAGAGTGTCGTTGCTGCCGGTCATCAAGTGGCTCTCGATCTTATTTTCGCCCACGACGAACCACGTGAGGGGGATTTTCCATGGAAGCGCCGACGCATCGGCCTCGTTCAAGTGAACTCCGAACCGCTCCTGGCTGAGAGAAATCTTTTCGCCGTCGTGTTTTACTTTCACGACCGGGAATCCCGGCTGCTCTGTCCAGGCGGCGGCGATTTCGCCGACCGGTTTGCCCGAAGCCTCGCTTAATGCGCTCCACAAATCTGCCGTGGTCGAGTTCGAATACTTGTGCGTGGCGATATAGCGCCGGATGCCGTTGCGGAAAACGTCTTCCCCGAGAAAACTTTCAAGCATTCGCAGAAAACTTTGACCTTTGCGGTAAGTGATGTCGTCAAACGCGCTGTTGGCTTCCGCTTCGTTCGCAACCGGTTGTTGGATGGCGTGAGTTGTCGATCTTGCGTCGCCCTCCATCGCGACTTCTTTGGCAATTCCGGTGCGGCGAGTGGGATCGCGCTGAACATTTCTTGCGAGCCACACTTCCCAGTCGGGGTTGAAATGGGCGGTGCATTTGCTGCCCATCCAGGAAGCGAATCCTTCGTTCAACCAAAGATTGTCCCACCACGCCATCGTCACCAGATCGCCGAACCACTGGTGCGCGGTTTCGTGTGCGACGACCTCGTAGATGCGCTGCCGTGTGGCAGCCGACGATTTCTTTGGATCGAAAAGGAGCGCCGATTCGTAGTAGGTGATGCCGCCCCAATTTTCCATCGCGCCGCCAAAACCGCCGGGAATGGCGATTTGATCGAGTTTCGGAAGCGGATAGCGAACGCCAAAGTAATCGTTGTAGTACTGAAGGATTTGCGCGGTGCTCTCGAGCGCGTATCGGCCCCATTCCGACTTTCCCTTGGTCGCAATGACGCGGATTTGCGTCCCGGCGGCTTTCGTTTCGATGAGATCGAGTTCGCCGGCGACGAACACGTTCAAGTAACTCGACATCGATGGCGTTGGTTGAAAACGCACTTCTTTGGTCCCTCCTGGCAAATCGATCTTGTCCGCCGCTGGACGGACTCGCTGTGGCGAGCGTTCTGATTCGATCGGCATGTTTGAAACCGCGAGCCAGTTTTCCGGGACAATTGCCGTGAGTTGGAAGCGCGCGCGAAAACTCGGCTCGTCCCAGCACGGAAAAAATCGGCGCGCATCGCTGGGCTCGAATTGGGTGCCGAGTGCTATCTTTTTCGCGCCTGTGCCTTGCTCTTGATAAGGCATGTAATAGAAGCCGCGGCCTTTTGGGGTGATCGTTCCGCTGAACTCAAGGGCGAGGGAGTGCTCGCCAATCGCCAGTTCGTTAGGCAGGGCGATCGTTAGCAGCTCGTTGTTTGGATCGAGCTTGATCGCGGCCGGCGATAATTGAGTGCCATCCATTGAAGCCTTGGTAATGTTTAACTCGACCGAATTGAGCACCAGTTCATGCACTGGTGCGCTTACCTTCAACTTCACGCTTTCGCTTCCCCAGAACGTCAACTTATCCGGGTCAGGAACGATTCGAATCGAATATTCGAGCGGAACGACTTGCTTCGGCAATTTACCGGGCGTGTTTGCGAACGTGTAAGGTTTTTCTCCGTTCATGGCTAAGGGGAGCGCAAACAAGATAACGAGACTCGTGCGAATCCGCATTTCTGCCCCTTAACCGAATTAAGGCAAACGATCAATCGCGAGACACCGTCAACGCGTTGAACGGGCGACTACGGCATCACGCCGTGAATCATCCGCCGCAGACGGTACCATCCTGCGGTAATCGGATTCGCTGGCTCGACATGACGGCGTCGATGCACTACTTCGTCATCCTTTACCACCAACACGAGCAGCAACTGTCCACTGCCCACCTGCGGACCTTTAATGACGATCGGACTGCTTTTACTCAGGTTCGCGTCGGTCTCGAGCAGGACCTCATTGTCCTTGTAAAGCTTGAGGTTCAACGTGTAACCGGCGTCGTTCTCGCCCCGAGCATCTACATGAAGTCCGAAGTATTTGCTGTTGGCGAGCCAATCTTCTTCACCGGTCTTGAGCGTTTTGTCCGATTGGCCAATCACCTCGAACTGATTGTAGCCAAAGAGGTCCTTTAAGGTTTGCTCAAGCTTGGTCAGCTCTGGTGGAATTGGCGCTGGTTGCGGAACGTTCTCCGCGATTACCAGTCCACTCCAGACGACGCGCGCGGCATTAGCCGACACCGCGCTTACCGCCAGCACCAGGAGCATGGCGAGAAGCAAGGGCCTCAGCTGCATCGTCGCTTTATTTTGCTGCGTAATCGGCCGGCAGCGTTTGTAACCCTTCGGTCCACAGGACCGTGACCTTGTTGTCGTTTTTGCTCTCGAAAATCGAGATCGTGGCGTTTGGATTGACCCCCGGATCAACGCGCGAATTCAAAATTTGCGTGAGATATTCCGACTGCTCTCCCGCCGGGTGCTGGTTCGTGAGCACAACCGTGGTGATGGCGAACAGCGCGAGCGCGGTTGCCCCGCACCAAATCAGGCGCGGAACCGTCCACCATGTCGATCTTGAACGCTGTCGATCTTGCGTGTCGCGCGCAATCTGTTCGCGCACTTGATGACTAAAGAATTCCTCGTTGCTCAGCGCCGGAGCTGCGAGTTGTTCCTTCAAAAACGCGCCGAGCCTAAGCGCATCGCGTTTTTCGGCTTCGGCCGCCGCCAAATCCGGCAGCGACGCCTCGAATTCAGTCAATTCTTTGCCGCTCAATTGTCCATCGAGCCAGGCTGTCCATTTTTCTTCAAACGTTTTCATAAACGTCCCTCAGGGAATTTTGTAACTTCTTACGGGCATAAAACAGTCGCGACATCACCGTGCCGATGGAGCAACCCAGGCTTTCGGCGATTTCGTGATACTGCATTTCTTCGATTTCTTTCATCAAAATTACTGCGCGGTGTTCGGGGGAAAGTTGGGAGATGGCGTGATCGATTTTGGCGCGGATTTCGTGTTGTTCCATGCGCTGGTGGGGGAGCGGGTCCGCTCTTGGCACCGTCTTGGATGCGGGATCGATTTCTTTCAACTGAATCGCGTCGTCAAACTCGGCCCCACCGGCTTTGATTTGGCGCTTGCGCAGCCAGTCGATGGTCACGTTCATCACGATCCGATAAATCCAGGTGTAAAACGACGACTTTCCGCGAAAGCGCCCGATCGATTTCCAGGCTTTGACAAAGCTGTCCTGCGCCAGGTCCCAGGCGTCCTGTTCGTTGTGGACCATGTTATAAATCATAGCGAATACTCTTGTCCGGTAGCGGGTTACCAGCTGGTCGAATGCCTCGGTTTCACCGGCTTGACATCGTCTCACCAGTTCTAGTTCCGACACATCGGCTTGAGCCGGAGTCGTTTCCGTTTCCATATTCGACGGAACTGGCGCCTAATTCATTCAACCCCGATAGCCTTCGGAGCCGAAGCGGCGGCGCCATTCGCCGCGATATTCCCCCATCAGCGTGATAATGCCATCACGCACTTGAAAAAGTCGTTGCTGGAGAACCGAATACTGCCGGGCCGCGATCAGCTTCTGGGAGAGCAATTTCGCCGCTGAATCCAACGAGACCGTGATCGCTTTGAGTGCGCGTTTTAGATAGGCAATGGTCATCCCGAGTTCATCGACATCGTCATCGCTTAAGGCCGCGGCCAGTTTCGCGCTCGCCAGGGCCGCGTGAGTCGCGAGCTTGATCGCCGCCGGTTCGTTTTGGAGCGCCGCGTTTTGGTCGAACAGCTTGTCGATCCAAACCGTCAAGGCGAAGGCCGCGCGATAGAGAATATTGTCTTCAAAGCTTTCAGCCGACTTTTGGTCGGCGCCGCTTGAGGTCTCGTCATTTTGTAAACGCCAATCCTCATCCAGCAGCGCATCGACCTCCGCGCTCCAGTCGCCATCGCCCAAAACCTGGGTCCAACCCATTTCGCGGGCGATGATTTCATCGCGTTGCGGATCGTCGATATACCTCTCCAGCAGCTCCATGTATTTTTCTGTGCGCTGGTCCTGCTGCTTGAGGAAACGCTCCCAATCGTATTCGTCCCAGATTCCTTCTCGGCCCTCGAAGTCGGACATAATCTGACTAAACGCAGCTTGGCCAAATGCGCAAAAATTTTCCGCGATTTACGAACTTGCGGTTTCCAGCTCGCGTTTGGTTTGGAGTCGCAATTGGCCGCAGGCCGCGTCGATGTCATGGCCTTTCTCGCGGCGCAACGTCGCAGCGATTCCGCGTTGGCGTAAAATCGACAGGAAGGTTTCCTGTTGATCTTGCGCCGGTCGTGACCAGGGCAGGCCGTGGACTGTGTTGTACGGAATTAGATTTACCTTCGCCGAAAGTCGTTTGGCATGTCGGCCGAGAATCTGGGCTTGCTCTTCGGAATCATTCACTCCTGCAATCAAAATGTATTCGAAGGTCAGACGCTGCTTTTTTCGCGTTGCGTAATAGTCGCAGGCCGAAAGCAGCGTCTCAACATTGTAGCGGCGGTTGATCGGCATGATCTGGTTGCGCACCGCGTCGGTTGCGCCGTGCAGCGAGACGGCCAGGCGTACTTGCAGCGATTCGTCCGCCATCTGGCGGATTTGCGGCGCGAGTCCGCTCGTTGAGATCGTGATGTGCCGTGCGCCGACGCCCAGACCCCATGGCGCATTGATAATCCGAATCGCGCGCATCACGTTCTCGAGATTTGCGAGCGGCTCGCCCATACCCATGAACACGATGTTGTCGATCTTTTCTCCGCTCTCGCGCTCGACCGCAACGATTTGATCGACGATTTCGTTCGGGTTCAGATTCCGGCTGAATCCTTCCAAGCCGCTTGCGCAAAATTTACAGCCGTACGCGCAGCCGACTTGGGTGGAAATGCAGATCGTTCGCCGATCCGAGCGCGATCCATAAAGCGCGGGCGACGCCGGGATTAAAACGGTTTCGATTAAACTTTCGTCATTTAAGCGAAAGAGAAATTTGCGCGTGGTGTCGTGCGAACCGAGCACACGCACGACGTCGATCTTGCCGAAGTCGAACTGTTCCGCGAGACGATTTCGAAATTTCCTCGGTAAATCGGTCATTTCATCGAACGACTGAACGCGCTTTTGGTAGAGCCATTCCGCGATTTGCCGCGCCCGGTAAAGTGGCTCACCGAATTCGCGAATCTTCTCCTCGAATTCGTGAAATTGGAGCGATCTGACGTCGATCCTTGCGTCCGTGGCCACCATGAAAGTTACGGCGTTCGTGGTTTGCCAGCAATCCTGCGGAGGTATACAATTTTTGTGGAGAAAAGTGGAACCTTGCTTAGGTTTCCACTCAATGAAATATCTCTCGATATTGGCTTTGCTCGCGCTTGTGATTTTCGTACTCGCGGGTTGTGCCAGCACGACTGAGTCTTATGGTACCAATTCGACCCCGGAGGGTTCGACGCAATGAAATATCTGTGGAGATTGGCTTTGCTGGCGCTCGCCATTTTCGGACTCAGCGGTTGCGCGTCGACTAGCTCGACTGCCAGTGGCGATCCGGTCCCAGGCGAAAAAACTGGCGAGGAAAGCCGTCTCCAGCCAGGGGCCGGCACCGGTCCGAACGCCAGCGTGAAGTGGTGAAGGGCCGTTTCGGCTGACCGCTGAAGATTTGCGGCGAATGCCAAAATCCCGGACGCCGCTCATGATTGGATGGGAAGCGGCACGGGCGAATGCGAAGCCGGCGCTGATCATTCAAGCGATCATGCTCTCGTTGGCGATCGCGTTTTACGCGAACTCAACGGTTGCTGATGCGCTGCGTAACCTCGCCGAATTCAAACGCGCCCACGGTTTGATGTTTGTCGTTTGCGCCTCGGTTTTTGCCGGAGCCATTCTCCCGGAAATTTTTCTCGTTCTGTTTTTTCAGCGCGGCCGGCTGCAGCGCGCGAATCTGCGCAATCTGGCTTTCACAATTCCGGTCTGGGGATTCGATGGATCACTGGTCGATCTTCTCTATCGCGCGGAAGCCCATTGGTTGGGCGACGTCGCGACGCTGCCAGTCGTGCTGGGCAAAATCTGCATCGATCAATTCGGTTACAACGTTTTGTTCGCCGCGCCATTCGGTGTGCTGACTTATGAATGGAAAAACAGCGGAATGTCGATGCAGCCGTTGCGGGATCTCTTCACCTGGGCGCATTATCGCGACAAAATATTTCCAACATTGCTCGCCACCTGGGCGGTCTGGATTCCGTTGATGGCAATCATCTATTCGCTGCCGCTCGCGCTGCAGTTTCCGTTGTTCGGACTCGCGCTTTCTTTTTGGGTCTTGCTTCTGACTTACATGACGAATCGCTTCGCCGGCAAAGTGGAGGCCGACGCGCCGATCGCGCTGGCGACTGCGGATCTTCGGTAGGGCGACGCTCAGCGGAGCCGATCTATTTGGTTCGAGAATTTTGGCCGGCTCGACAGAGTCTCGCCCTACCGACCAGTGAAATGCAACAGCGCTTCGCGTACGCCGGCTCCGTGTTGGTGCTGGGCGACATAGCCGCCGGCACCGCGCACCGTCGCTTTTACTTCTTCGATCGCGTTGGCCGGGCACGCCGGCATCGCCGCGACCTGGCCGTCGAGCATTGAGATATCGTTGTGATGATCGCCCGCGGCGAAAATGTTCTCGCGCGGGATGTCGATCAAACGCGCGAGCTCGGCCAAGGCCGCGCCTTTGTGATAGTCGGCGTGACAAAAACGAAGATAAATCGTGTTGCGCTGATAATTAAACTTCGGCTCTTTTCCGCGCGTCCCTTCGATGAATTCAACGATCCGGTCCATTTCTTCGTCACTCTCTGCCCGCAAGCCTTCTAGCCCCTGGGAGTGATAAATCAGCTGGGCTTTGGTCTTCTGGTTCACGAAATCGACGACTTCGGCCAGAATTGATTGGGCCGAGGAAAACAATTCGGCGTGATCGCGCGCGCAGCGCTCGTTCCAATCGCCGAACGACTCCCATTTTTCGCCGTTGTTCCCCGGATGGAAAACTTCGCGTTCGGTCGTTAAAATAAAATCGGGACGGACCGGAAATTCGAAGTCGGTCAGACCGGATTCGAGCAGATCGACCGAACGGCCGGTATTGATCGCGAAAAGAACGCCGCCGTTTTGCAAATCGCGAATCAATTGCATGCAACCCTGGTCTACCACCGGTTCGCTCACGCGCGAGACGAGCGTGCCGTCGAAATCAATGCTGAGAAGGCGGATCTCCGAGCCCATGGAAGCGCTTAACTTAGAAATTGATTTCGGAAACGCAATCGGCCCACAATTTTCGGTAGGGACGCCGCGCTGCGGCGTCCTGGACAGCGCAGCGCGCTGTCCCTACCTTCAGATCGACAATGAAATCGGCATATGAGCTGGCGATGGAGCGACTGGCGAAGGGTCAGCCGACCGTCAAACTGACTGGCGACCAGAAAAAGCAGCTCGCGGAGGTTGATTCAACCTTCAAGGCGCGGATTGCGGAGAAAGATCTTTTTCTCAAAGGCGAAATTCAAAAAGCGCAGAGCGCCGGAAAATTCGAAGAAGTGGAATCGCTTGAAAAGCAACTCGCGGGTGAGATCAAGCGATTGCAGGAAGATTGCGAAGCGAAGAAAGAAAAATTGCGCTCAGGTTTTATTAAATGATGGAGGGACGCGCTCCGTCGCGTCCGCCGGGTGGATCGAGCAGTCCCATGCTCGATGTTAAATTTGAGGCGGCGAAGCCGCCATATGTTTTGGCATCGCCCGCGGAGCGGCCGACCCACCATCGCCCCGTTTCGGCAAATCCGGATCCAAAAAACCGAGCATGTGCGCGCGTCTGATCGTGCGAACGCCTTCCTCTTTTTGCAGGTCGGCGATGCTTTGGTGAAACGCTTCCATTTTCGTCCAATGCACTTTCGGTCGGAAGTGGTGTTCGGCGTGGTAGCCGTTGTAGAAAAAGAGCCAGTTATAGATTTTTCCGTAACTGCTCACGCCCCACGCGATCGGTTTATCGGGGTTCGCGCCGTAATGGCGATAGTAACCGTTCAAATAACTGAAACAGTGGCCGAGATACCAGAACGGAACCATGAAGAAGATCACGTATCGCCAGTTGAAGAAAAACATGATCAGCAACGTGGTCGCGAACGCGGCGAGCTCGAGGTTCCCCCAAAAGACGTCGCCATTCCCGCGTTTGCGCAGTTCCCGACGAATCGCGCCGACATCGTCGCGGAAGAAACTTAGGAACACGTAACGCCATGGACTTTCCGCCTCGCCGTCATGGCCGTGGCGGTAGATCGACAACCAATCGATGGTATCGCCACTTTCGTTCTGCCGATCAGAATTGCCTTTGTGATGCTGCATGTGGACGCCGTCGTAGTAGGTCTGTGAAAAACAGCAGGCGACGGATTGGGTGACACCGAAAAGCCGATTGAGAATGCGAGAGCGAAAAAACGGGTTGTGAATGAAGTTGTGGCCGATGCCGTTGATGTTCGCGTTTACCATCAGCGAATAAACGAAGCCGAGAATCAGCATTACCCAGAGCGGCGCGTGCGGGTACAAAAAGAAAAGGCCGAGAAAATAGGCGAGATGAAAAAGCCCGGCCAAAGCGGGCACGGTGTCCCACCGGGTGTGCGCGAACAAGCGCGAATTAGTGGCGGGTCGCTCGGTGCGGATTACGTCAGCGTTCATGGAGGCTGGTACCATTCGCCAAAGAGACGGCGTCTGGCAAGTTGTTCATTGCCAATGCCGAGTTCGCACGCCTAATTTAGCCCCTCATGTTTGCGCTTCAGCCAGAAATGAAAATCTTCAGCGGCACGGCCAATCGCGAATTGTCCGAGCGCATCTGCAAATATATCGGCGTCCCGCTCGGCAAGGCGACGATCAGCTCGTTCCC